>CAZKPR010000092.1:0-6478 GCA_964554685.1 uncultured Leptospirales bacterium
GGTGATCCTCCTTCTCATACAGCTCGGCGCATTCGGGATCATAACCTTTTCGATCGCCATCGTCTCAATGATCGGAGGCAGCCTCTCGATTTCGTGGCGCTTCGCATTCGACAGGGTCTACGGCGGCCTTGAGCGGCTACCCATGGGAAGCCTGCTCAAGAGGGTCGTGGTGTATACGTTCATAATTGAAATGATAGTGGCCGTGATGCTTTTTACTCGGTTTTATCCGGTTTACGGAACCGGAATGGCCGCGTGGCACAGCATCTTTCATTCAGTCTCGGCCTTCTGCAACGCGGGATTCTCGACCTTTTCGACGAGTCTCATTGACTATCGCGGTGATTACGTAGTGGTCCTCGCCGTATCCGGGGCCATCATACTCGGGGGACTTGGCTTCCTGGTACTGGCCGAACTGACATGGGCCTTCAGGAAGGGTCCCCGGCGGCTCTGGCAGCTGGTCTCGATACACGCCCGCTTCGTGCTCATCATCACGCTCATTCTCATCATCCTGGGCGCCGGGCTGTTCCTTGCCCTTGAATGGAGCGGGTCCCTGGCGGGTATGCCGGTTCCCATGAAACTGCTGAACGCACTGTTCCAGTCGGTCACGTGCCGCACCGCGGGATTCAACACCGTGGATGTCGGGTCCCTGAGGGAGAATACCCTCTTCATGATGATCGGCCTGATGTTCATCGGGGGGTCTCCCGGATCCATCGCCGGGGGGATCAAGACAACCACAATCGGGGTGATTGCCCTGCTGGTAATCAACATGTTCAGGGGAAAAAGGGAGCTTACGATGTGGGGCCGCTCCGTCGGGCGGGAGGTGATCGAACGGAGCGCCACCCTGGTCATACTCGCGTTCCTTTTCATTTCTTTCAGCACCTTCATGATGATCACCGTGTCAGGATTTCACGGGGAGCATACCTTTCTTTCGACGCTCTTCGAGGTCACATCGGCCTTCGGCACCGTCGGCCTTTCCACGGGCATGACGCCGAAAACATCCCCCCTGGGGCGTCTCTTCATGTGTCTCGTGATGTTCGTGGGACGGCTCGGTCCCCTCATGCTTATACTCGCGGTAAGCTCACGGAAAAAGCGCGCACCGGTGCGATACCCGGAAGAAAACATAATGGTGGGGTAGCCATGAAAAAGTTTTTCGTCGTGGGACTCGGGAATTTCGGTTTCAATATCTCCCGGACACTCGTGGAGAACGACTGCGAGGTCCTGGGGATCGATTCGAGCCGGGAGGTCGTGCAGCACGCCAAGGACTTCATTAGCCACGCCGTCATCGGCGACGCGTCGGACAGGAGCGTCCTCGAATCGCTCAAGATAGCCGATTTTGACGCCGCCGTGGTGAGCCTCGGCCAGGACATGGCCTCAAGCATCCTCATCGCCCTCCACCTGAAGGAGTTGAAAGTGCCCAGGATCGTGGTCCGGGCGGTCTCCGAGGAGCACGGCAAGGTGCTGAAGATGATCGGCGTTGACGACGTGGTGTACCCCGAGAAAGACATGGCCGTGAGGGTGGCGAGCAGGCTTGCCATGCGGAACGCCATCGACTATCTACCCATCAGCGATGAGTACGCCATCGTCGAGGTCGAACCGCCCAGGAGCTTCATCAACAGGAGCCTCAAGGAGCTGATGATCGCCAGTAAATTCTCCTGTCAGGTAATCGGCCTGAAAAACCCCGGGCGCAACGGAGAAGCCGATGACCTCTCGGGGAAGAACCTGGATTTTAAAATCGCCCCGTCGGCGGATGACGTGATACGCCGGGGAACGGTGATGGTGATCCTCGGGAAAGTGCAGGACATCGAGCGGCTACGTAAAACAAGTTAGCGCAATAAATCCGCATTTTAACAAAAATTGGTATTAATTTACATTGACAGATAACGCCCTCTTTTTATCCTGATGTTAACGATGGTATTCGGGGAACATCCCGAAACTGATGGTTCCGGAAGCACCGTCGGAAAGCAAATCGCGAACAAGGGAATTACGCCGGTAGATCGTTCCAACCATTCCCCGGAACATGACCGGGGGGCCGGATTTGATCCGTGCCGGGTGGGGCGGTTCTTGCTGGAGCGGGATATGCCGTGCGTCGGAAAGGCGCCGTGCATCGGCGCCATCGCCTCCGGGTGGATGCCAGTGCCGGGAGTGTTCCGCACGGTGTGCCCAAATAACAATTATTTACAATCAGGATGGGAGGTTCCTATGGCATTGAATCCTATAATTGACTCGCGGGACGTTCGGTTTGTTATTTTTGAACAGCTGGAACTGGATAAATTCTGCCAGAAGTATCAAAACTATAACGACTACGACAAGGACACCCTTGAGAGCACGCTCGAACTGGCTGAGAAACTGGCGGTTGAGAAGATTTTCCCCACCTATCAGGAGGGAGACAAGGAAGGGTGTACCTTCGTTCCCGAAACCAAGGAAGTGAAGATTCCCAAGTGCTACAAGGCGGCGCTTGACGCCTATTACGAGACGGGCTTCATAGGAACGATGGAGGACCCGGAGATAGGCGGAATGGGAATGCCCGCCGTCATGTACATGTCGGTGAACGAGTTCCTCTGCGCCGGAAATTACAACATCATGATGTACCCGGGCCTTTCCCACGGAGCCTTTGAGCTGATCAACACCTTCGGCACCCAGGAGCAGAAGGACACGTACATCCCGAAGATGATGTCGGGAGAATGGGGCGGGACCATGTGCCTCACCGAACCGGATGCGGGGTCGGATGTCGGCGCGCTCAAGACCAAGGCGGTCCGCCAGCCCGACGGCACCTTCAAGATCACAGGCCAGAAGATATTCATTTCCTCCGGCGACAATGACTACTACAAGAACATAATTCATCCCGTCCTTGCCAGGATCGAGGGCGACCCGGCCGGAACGAAGGGAATATCGATCTTCATCGTGCCCAAGTATCTTGTGAAACCCGACGGCTCGAACGGCGAACACAACGACGTCAACTGCGCCGGCATCGAGCACAAGATGGGCATCAAGGGCTCCGCGACCTGCACCCTCAGCTTCGGCGACGAAGGGAAATGCATTGGCTACCTTCTCGGCGAGGAGCGCAAGGGCATGAAGATCATGTTCCAGATGATGAACGAAGCGCGTCTCGGCGTCGGCATGCAGGGCCTTGCCCTGGCGAGCGCCGCGTACATGCATTCCGTCACCTATGCGCGCAACAGGCTCCAGGGCGTGCATGTCACCCAGATGCTGAATCCCGAGGCGAAGAGCGTAACGATCAGCCAGCATCCTGATGTCAAGCGTATGCTTCTCTGGATGAAGTCCCACGTCGAGGGGATGCGCTTCATCACCTACTACCTGACCCACGCGCTCAATATCGCGCACGTGGCGGATGGCGAGGAGGCGAAGGAGGCCATGGCCATCGCGGAGATCATGGTGCCGATCAACAAGGCGGGTAACACCGACCGGAGCGTGGAAATCTGCTCCGAGGCGATGCAGGTCTACGGCGGCTACGGCTACTGCAGCGAGTATCCCGTCGAGCAGATGATGAGGGATTCCAAGATCACCGCGATATATGAAGGCACCAACGGCATCCAGTCGATGGACCTTACCATGCGGAAGATTCTGATGAACCCCGAGCAGTACAATTACACCATTCTCAAGAAACGGATAAAAGAGGCCGTGGACAAGGCCAGGGGAGTTGTCGACGACAAGTATGTCGCCCTGGTGGAGCGCGGCGTGCAGAAGCTCGACGAGGTCATCAACATGATGAAGGAGCAGATGGCCAAGGGACAGTTCCTGCACCTCTTCATGAACGCGACGCCCCTGCAGCAGGCGATGTTCATGCTCTGCATGGCATGGGGACACATCTCGTCGCTTACCATCACCCAGCCCAAGATGAAGGAACTCGTGGGCGACAAGAAGGGAGAAGAGCGCGACAAGCTCCTGGCCGACAATGCCGAGGCGTCGTACTATACCGGCAAGGTCCTCTCCTCGCAGTTCTATCTCGGGATGGAGTTCCCGAAGTATTTCGGCAAGATCGAGGCGCTCCTCTTCAACGAGACCGCCGTCATCAAGGCGACGGATCCCATCTTCACGGGGGCCCTCGAGCAGTAACAATCTGTCTACTCGAGCGAAAGGCCGGTGGCGAAAGCCGCCGGCCTTTTTTTATTGGTAAAAATATATATTTTTATTGATAAATATTGCACTCTGTACATGATTATGTCACATAAAAGGCCGCACCACGATACCATGCGAAAAAGGATTTATCCATCGACGATTCCCTTCGTTCTACCTCCAGGTCGAATCAACCGTGGGGGAGGGACAATGCAGGGCAGCTTATTTCATTCATGCGAACAGAGCGGCGCAATCCGCGGGTCCCTCACCCCTTCCGAGAAGGTCCACGCCGTGGCCATCTCAATAGCATCCTCCCCGGCGGCTCACCGCATATGGAGCATGATAGCGAACCGGGGGCCTTCCGAGATATTCAATGTAATCTCATCGAGCGGCCTTCCGGTGATCCAGAATTATCTCGCCGGCAGGCATCCCGTCGGGGTAGCCGATGCGGCCCGGCGCATCCTCGATGAGTCGGAAAGGAAGTCGATACGCGTCATCACCTACTGGGATGGGGATTATCCCCCCCTCCTCAGGGAAATACCGGCGCCGCCCATCGCGCTGTACCTGAAAGGTGAATTTCCCCGCGGTCCCGCCGTGGCGGTCGTCGGGACGCGAAAGTCTGACCCCCGTTCCTCGGCCCATGCGCGGCGGATAGCCAGTGATCTCGCGGCCCGGGGGTACGCGGTGGTGAGCGGCATGGCCGTAGGGGTCGACCGGGAAGCCCACCTGGGGGCCCTGGAGGGGGGCGGGGCGACCGTGGGTGTCCTCGCCAACGGTATCGACATCGTCTACCCCTGGCAGAACCGGGACCTCTACGCGATGATACAGAAAAGCGACGTGTCGGCCCTTGTGTCGGAGTACCCGCCGGGGACCATCGCGGGCAGGTGGACCTTTGTGAGGAGGAACCGAATCATCAGCGGGTTGTGCGCGGGGACCGTCGTGGTCAAGGCGGGCGAACGGAGCGGTGCGCTGATCACGGCTCGCCACGCCCTCGACCAGAACAGGGAGGTGTTCGCGTGCGCCGGCCATGCCTTCGACTGCGACTACGCCGGCTGCCACCGGCTCCTCCGTGACGGCGCGGTGCTCGTATCCTCCACGGATGACATAATTGATGAACTGCGTGATTCGTGCGGGATAATCCCCGCTGAATTGAAGAATGTACCGTGCCCCGGGTTGGGTCATCAGCGAATCAGACCCCGGGACCCTATCGAGGAAAGGATCCTGGCGCTCCTCGACGAGGGCGATCGCGACATGGATGGCCTCGTGCGGGACATGGCGGTTGCGCCGGGGGAGATACACCGCGCGGTGATGAACCTGGAACTGAATGAATTGATCGTCCGGAGCGGCAACACGCTTTCCCGGAAGTGACGAATAAATTTTCCCGGTGGGACCCGAGTGCCCACCGCGTCCGGGGCGCTGCGAATGTGCCTGGAGATAGCCCGGATGAACGCGCAATGGAGGAGTCTGACTGATGAAAGTGAAACATGTTTTCGCCGGCCTTATCGCGTTTCTTCTCCTCGTCTCGATCTCGCAGATTTTTTCGATTCCGCCCTATGCGGGAAGCGTCTTTCCAGTCTATAAATCGGGATATTTTGACGAGCTCGAAAGGGGCTTCGGCGTGATTACCGACTCTTTTATCGGCATAAAGACGATGGCGCGTCCTGACTACGCCTGGGTGTTTCTTTCGGATATCGAGAAGGCCCACGGTATGAGAATTCGCGTCTACGATCATCGCGGTCGTCACGTGCCCGCCCCCGGCGAGGTGCGAGGCGGACCTGATCCTTCGATAGTCCAGGTCATGAACGGCCTTGAACCATCCGTGCGATCCGAGGTGCGGGGAGGAAAATACTTCACCGTCATTCCCGTGCCCGAGAGGGGCGAATGCAGGTTCTGCCATGCGCCGAGGAACGGACGCGTCATGCTCGGGGCACTTTCATTCGAGCGGGACTACGACGCGCGAATCTATTATTCATCCGAGAGAATAATTATTTTCGTATCCCTGTCGATCATTCTCGGCGCGCTGCTTTACGCCGTCGTGCGATGGGACCCGGGGAGGAATATAAAAGAACTATTTGACAAATAGGCAATGGTATTTCCAGTTGTACAGACGCGCCGGACATGCACATTCAGGCGGCACCAGGGCCAAGGGGAGACGGGATGAAGAAACGAAGCTCGGGAAACAACAGCAGATCGGGAACACTCGTGATCGTGGAATCGCCGTCAAAGGCGAAGACGATACACAAGTACCTTGGCGACGGGTACGTCATTTCTTCGTCCGTCGGTCATATCATCGATCTCCCGAAATCGCGGCTCGCCATAGACATAGACAATCATTTCAAGCCGGAATATATCACGATACGGGGGAAGGCAAAAATTCTCAACGAGTTGAAGAAGCAGGCCTCGAGCA
>CAZKPR010000092.1:6488-14536 GCA_964554685.1 uncultured Leptospirales bacterium
TTTCGAACGCCCTTGCGGATAAAAACGACGACATCAAGCGCATAGAGTTCAACGAGATCACCGAGGCCGCGGTCAAGGAAGCGGTGTCCCACCCCAGGAATATCAACATGGACCTGGTGAACGCGCAGCAGGCCCGAAGGATCCTTGACAGGATCGTCGGTTATAATATCAGCCCGATACTCTGGAAGAAGGTGAAGAAGGGCCTTTCCGCCGGAAGGGTGCAGTCCGTGGCACTCAAGGTGATATGCGATCGCGAGGCCCAGATCGACAGCTTCATGCCCGAGGAATACTGGACCCTGGAAGCGGAACTCGCCCACAAGCAGAGTGTCTTCAGGGCGCAGCTCGCCGCATTTAAAAACGAGAAGATACGACTCGGCGGCAAGGGAGATGTCGACGAGGTAATGGAGCGGCTCGCCGGGAGTGACATGATCGTGCGGGAGGTCAAAACGCAGGAGCGGAAGAGGAGGGCCCCGGCCCCCTTCATCACCAGCAAGCTCCAGCAGGATGCGGCCAACCGTCTCGGCTTCACATCCCAGAAGACGATGATAATCGCCCAGCAGCTCTACGAGGGCATCGACATCCACGGCGAGGGCCCCGCCGGTCTTATCACCTACATGAGAACCGACTCCACCCGCGTCTCCGAGACCGCCGTGAAGTCGGTACGTGATCATATCGCTACGACCTTCGGCACGGAATACCTTCCGGAGACGCCGAATTTCTTTTCAAACAAGAAGGGGGCCCAGGACGCCCACGAAGCGATACGACCGACGAACGTTTCATGGACGCCGGAGTCGCTCAAGGCGGATCTGACGAGGGACCAGTTCAGGCTTTACGATCTCATCTGGAGGAGGTTCGTCGCCTCGCAGATGAACCCGGAGATTTCCAGAGTAACCACAGCCATTATCGAGGCGGGGGACTATCTGTTCCGGGCCAATGGAAGCCGCGTCCTTTTCAATGGCTTTACCGCCGTGGACAGGGCGGCGAAAAGCGACAAGTCGACGATTCCCTCACTCGCGGCGGGGGATCGTCTTGCCGTGCGGGAGTACATCCCCGAGCAGCACTTCACCTCGCCTCCGCCGCGGTATAACGACGCTTCCCTGGTGAAGTTCCTCGAGGAGTCGGGCATAGGCCGCCCGTCGACCTATGCCCCCGTCATCAACACCCTCGTGAAGCGCTATTACGTGACCCGATCGGGCAAGCAGCTTGTCCCCACGGTCCTGGGGAAGCTGGTGAACGACATTATGGCGAAGCATTTCTCCTCGCTTGTTTCGATCGATTTCACGGCGAACATGGAGGATCGCCTTGACCACATAGAGGACGCGAAAACGGACTGGGTGAAGATGCTGGACGAGTTCTACGATCCCTTCCGGCGCACCGTTGAGGATGCCGAGGCGAATATCGAGGAAATGAAGGGCATCCTCGATGAAGAAACCGACATCGTATGCGAGCAATGCGGAAGGAAAATGGTCAAAAAGATAGGCAAGTTCGGATTTTTCCTCGCCTGTCCCGGTTTTCCCGAATGCAGGAATTCGAAGCCGCTGCCCCTGGGGAAATGCCCCCGCTGCGAGGGGGGGGATGTTATCAAGCGCTCCTCCAGGAAAGGACGGGGAGGGGCCTTTTATGCATGCAGCACCTATCCCGACTGCGATTTTTTCACCCGCGACCATCCCGCGGACAAGCCATGTCCGAAATGCGGCAAGCTCCTGTTCCGCAAATCCATGAAGGGCAAGGGCGAGAAGCTGATCTGCCAGAACGAAGCGTGCGACTACCAGGTTGATCTTCTCGATGAAATGGATCCCCTCAACGGCAACGACCAGGGCGAAAACGGCGGCGAGCGGGCGGAGGAATGATAACCGAAATTGACCGGTTCATGAGGTATCTTCATATCGAGAAAAATTCCTCGGAGAAGACCCTTGAGTCGTACGGGAGCGACCTCCTCCAGTTTCAGCGTTTTCTACGCGGCGATTACGGTCCGGGCCTGCGCCAGCAATACGGCGTGGAGGTGCCCGTCCATGACGGCGACGTGCCGGTTGTTTCCATCGGCGCCGATGACATCACCGCCTTCATCGAATTTTCCTATGACTCGGGCCTGAAGCGTTCGAGCATCGAGCGCAGGATCGCCTCGGTGAAATCATTTTTTACCTTCATGTACAACATGGGGTGTATCGAGAAAAACCCAGCCGCGAAAATAACCTACCCGAAGAAGGAATCGCGCCTTCCCAGGTTCCTCCACCTTAACCAGATCGAGGCGGTGCTGTCCTTCGATTGCAACAGCTTCTTCGATTACCGCGACCGGGCGATTCTCGAGACCTTCTACTCGACGGGGGCCCGCGTGGCTGAACTCTGCGGCGTCGATGCCCGGGATGTTGATTTCCAGGCCAGGAGAATGCGGGTCACGGGAAAGGGACGCGTGGAGCGGATAGTTTTTCTCACGGAGTCTGCCCGGGTGTCGATACTTCGCTATCTCGAGGAGCGGAGGAAGAAATTCCGGTCAATGACGGATCCGCTTTTCGTCAACAACAGGGGGGGGCGCATCACGTCCCGCGGCGTGTACGACATCGTCCGGAAAAGGGCCAGGGCGGCCGGCCTTACCGACCGTGTCTCTCCCCACTCACTCAGGCATAGTTTCGCCACGGAGCTCCTGGACCGGGGGGCGGACATCAGGGCGGTACAGGAAATGCTCGGGCACAGGAATCTGTCCACAACTCAGGTATACACCCACACCACGAAGGAACGCCTGCGAAGGGTCTTCGAGCGTTTCCACCCCCATTCGGGAAAAAGAAACAAGGAATGACAAGTGGCCCCCGGCAACAGCCCGGGGGTGGGGGGACGTGGATATCTTCCATCTATGAAGCGGGGAGAATGTGGGAAGGTACTCCAAAGCCAAGTGTCCCGACCCTGCCGGCCAGGCCATGTGCTTTGCACTCATGATAAAACTTCCCGAAGGCGACGGCGGGCAGGAGCGCCATCCCTTTCGCGAGGGGCCGGAAAAAATTGTCTGCGTGGATCGGGACCAGGAGCTTCGGTTGTATTTTGGCCGCGACCTCATTGACATAACCGGGGGTGTGGTTGCGCCCGGCGATGCCGAGAAGCAGTACGTCAGCGGCTGTCCCATCGTACATCCCGGGTACGAAGCCCGCGCTCCCGTGATGGATAATCGAACCGGCGCGGTGGCGCACGAGGAGGGAAAACACGGTCCCGACGCGGTACGCCGGGGCCGCTGCCGGCAGCGCGAGTGGCGTCTCGATGTCTCCTGGATAGGGCACCCTGCCGAAGAGAAAGGGGCCATGACGGCTTTCAAGGAACCGCACCCTGAAAGAGCCGAATCTCATCGCCTGGCCCGGTCGCGCGATCCTCATCTGCTTCTCCCGAAGACCCGCGCCGCGACCCACGTTGATGGTGCTTTCTGAACCCACAAGAAGCGCCCCGGTTTCACGGGCGAAGAGCGGCGCATCGGCCACATGGTCGAAATGGGAGTGGCTCACGATGACAGCGCGTATGTTCACCCCGCCGAGAATCCTGACCCACTCGCGAATCAGGCCAACGTCAGGGACGAGGGGGCGGCGCAGGGCCACGGAGGGGAGGCCGAATCTGCTTACATAGGGATCGATAAGGAGCGCCGTGTCTGGATCTGACACGCACACGCCGGCGGTTCCGAGCCAGCTGCACGAAACACCTTTGCCCGGCTTCGCCGCGGAGGGAAGCCTCATTTCCCGGAACAGGTCGCTGTCGCTCATTCGCGGTGCGCGATTGATCATTGGGATGGCACCTCGCCGTTAACGATGTCCGTCCCGCACTGTTCCGGATCGGCGTACGCGCTTTCGATGGTGCCCCCTCCAAGAACCTCGAATCGCCCGCTGTAGAAAACCGCAGCCTGGCCAGGGGAGATCCCGCATTGCGGTTCGGCGAAAAAGACTATGATGCCGTCCCCGTCCTGCCTTAACCTCGCTTCAACCGGTACCTGTGTCGACCTGGTTTTCACGAGAACCCTCAGGCCGTCCAGTTCGGTTTCCTTCATGTGGCAAATGGACCCGGCTCGGAGGGCGTGGACCTCGAGGTCTTCCCTGATGCCCGCGACTATTCTATTCCCGGCGCCGTCGATCGCGACGACATAGAGGGGCATCGGGGAGCCTATCCCGAGCCTTCGACGCTGACCAACCGTGTAGCGATGGATGCCGTTATGCCGGCCGATGACCCTGCCACCGAGGTCAACGATGTCACCCGGGGGCGGGGTCGACCCGGTGCGGGCCTCGATGAATTCAGGATAGCGCTGGTCCGGGATGAAGCATATTTCCTGGCTCTCGGGTCGGTTCGCCACGGGCAACCGATTTTCATGCGCCATGCGGATTGAATCGGCCTTGGTCATCGACTCAAGGGGAAAAAGGAGATGGCGCATGCTCTCCTGGGAGAGCATGTAGAGGAAGTATGACTGGTCCTTCGCGATTTCAGCTCCCCGCGCGACATAGTACCGGCCCTTCTCGGTCTGACGGAGCGCGGCGTAGTGGCCCGATGCAAGATGGTCGAATCCAAGGGACCGGGCCGCCTTCAGGAGCCTGTCGAATTTTATGAAGGCGTCGCACCGTACGCAGGGGTTCGGCGTCCGACCCCTGAGGTATTCATGGCAGAAGGGATCAACGACAAGGGATAGAAAATCGTCTTCCAGGTTGACGACATGGTGCGGGATCCCGAGTGTTTCGGCGACCCGGGAGGCGAATTCGATGCCGCCGGTTGTGGACGCATCGCCGAAATGGCGCGCCAGGAGGGAGGAAGTGAGATCGGCGCTGATGCCGATCACCTCGTGGCCCTCGTTTTTCAGGATCATGGCGGACACGGCGGAGTCAATGCCGCCGCTCATGGCAACGGCGATTTTCATGTATGAACCACCTCCCGGTCAAAAAGAAAACCCTGGCGTGTACCGCGGCGGCTGAATTCCTCCTCGATGGCCTTGATGGCCGTGCCCTTGCGGAGGCTCCAGAGAGGGGCGATAAGGGTTTCTTCGTCGCGATCCCCCATGAGGCGATGGATTACAAGGTCGGGAGAAACGCGCTCGAGGAAGTCGCAGAGAAGGGAGGCGTATTCTTTAAGCGAGAGGGGGGCCATCCTTCCGTCACGGTGCCACTCTTCGAGGGGAGTCCCCCGTATAACGTGGAGATGGTGGAGTTTCAGACCGCTGAGCGGCATGGATCGGATGAAGAGCGCGGTATCCATCATGTCGTGCCAGGTTTCACCGGGAATACCCAGGATAAGGTGGGCGCATACGGGAATTCCGCGCGTGGCCGCACGGCCCACGGCGTCCACCGTGTCGGCGCGCGTATGCCCCCTCATCAGGAGCTCGAGGCTTCGATCATGGGCGCTCTGCATGCCGATTTCGAGCCAGAGCTCGAAGCCCGGACGCCGGTATGACGCGATGAGGTCGAGGATGTCATCGGGCAGGCAGTCGGGCCTCGTGCCGACCATCAATCCCGTCATGCCGGGGGATGAAAGGGCCGTGTCATAAAGGTTTTTCAGGACCTCGCGGGGAGCGTATGTGTTGGTGTAGGCCTGGAAATAGGCGATGTAACCCGTGTCGGGGCCCGCCCGCTTGAAGTTCTTTTTTGTTGCCTCGATCTGTTCTTCCAGGCTGGCCGCGGTGGACGTCCCGGGGGATGCGGAGCCGTCGAGGGAGCAGAAAAGGCATCCCTGCCTTCCCGGGCGGCCTTCTCTGTTTGGGCATGAAAGGTTCGCGTTGATGGGTATTTTCAGTATCCGCCGGCCATAGGTCCGCACGAGGTGATCACCGAAGGAGCGGTAGGGTTTCCCGGCGAACTCTCCCGGCTCAAAGGGTTCTCTCTCGCGTGTCATTCGCGAAATGGGAGTTTTTGAGATACTGCTGATTCTGGTACCTGTCATGATTGAGGACCACGCTGTTGACCCTTCGCGCGCCTACCACGTTCAGTTTCTTGTTCAACTGGACGATGTAGATGCCCGGAGTAAATGAAACATGTTTGGACCTGGTTACCCAGCGTGTCATCCTCTTTTTATGCTTTTTTGAGTAATAGCTCTCCCTTTTCTTATAGGCGGTGCGCGCATTTTTAAATGAGCTCACGAGGCGTTCATGAGTATTCTCGTCTGCCTCCAGGGCGAGGCGCACCGCGCTCTCGAGACTCTGGCCCGGTTCGAGGGGAAACAACACGCTCCGGGTAAGCGGCGCCCTGGGAACGATGGGGTTGAATGATGCCATGGCGCTGGAGGAACGGCCCGCGGTGGCCCGCCTGCTCGTCCCGCCTGGCAGTTCACGTGAGATGCCGCCATGGAGCGTGGAGAATATGGGACCCCTCTGGAGCGACCTGCGCGCGAGCCGGAAACAGTACCGTGCCTTGCGGTGGTTTTTTTTCTTCTTGTAGAGCAGGCCTTTGCGGTGATAGCTGTCGTACCGTGCGAGGCTGCTGCGGACGGAGCTGAAGTAGCGGGTGTGCTCCCGGTATTTTGAACCGGAATACTTGCTTTCCATCTCGCGTATTACCCTGATGCCGCCGCTGACGTCACCCGATTTTATGTAATAGACGGCGAGGCGGGCGAGCTTCAGGAGTTCGAGCCTGTCAGCCGAAGGCTCCCCGGTTTTGCGCACCCTGGACCCCGATATATCGGCACCGAAAATCTCTTCAACGGTCTCAAGGAGGGCCAGGTACTGCGCTTCGACCATCGTGCCGATATGTTCGGGATCGCTGAGCTTCTTTTCCTCATCGGGGTTCGAGATGAACCCCGATTCATAGATTATTGAAACAGGGAAATCGACAAAATAGCAGAACCTGCTGTCTCCCACGGCGCCGTGGTCCCAGCTGTTCGCCTTCAAACCGCGTTTTTCAAGCATGCTCTTCAGCTTCAGGGCATACTTCATCGAAAAGCCGCTCGCGTCCAGCTTGTTGTAGAGGGTGAGGAAACCCTGGTAGGTGTCCTTCACGTAACGAAGGATTTTCCATCCATGGGCGTTCCTTGTGATATGGATCCCCGGAAGGTTCACCAGGCCGTCGGCCTTGTGGACCACGGAGATGTTGTTAAGATGCTGCGCGATAATGATGAAGGCGCCGGCCCTGTTGGCAAGATCGACCGTTACGGGGAAGGGGATGTCACGGTAACTGTCGCTTTTTCCCCTGAGAACGTCCATGAAATCGTCGGTGGAGCGCACTTCGATATGCCTGTTCTTCTCCAGAAGCTCATACATTTTTCGCGAGAACTTAATCGAGTACCATTCCTCGGGAAGGCCGGTACAGCTCAGCCGCCCCGTGGCGGCCCCGCCCTGCCATCGTCCGTCGGAAAGTTTCCCGTGGGCCGGGTCGAAGAAGACGGTGAGCTTCCCGCCCTTTTCGATGTTTTCGTAGAGATATCCGTAGGTCTGGTCTATCTGCTCCGTGATTTTGATGATGGCGTCGCGCTGTGCCTTGTTTTTTTCAGCGTTGATGATTTTCATGATGAGGGGTGGTTGCTGCGGCGGATTCTGTGACGGGACTTCCGAAGAAGGGAAAATGGGCGCGGCGATGAAAAGCAGAAGGCTCGTGGCGAGGAACGCGGTTTTCAGATACTTCATCGGGGCAGGCTCTCTCCGTAAAATTTTCGAAAGCGGGGATCCTTGCGTTACACCCCCTCTGCAAAGGAATGACACGCCCGCAGGGCGTCATTTTGCCCGCTTATTATATTCTCAATATCGAATTATTTCAAGAAAATATTTTGTTTTTATTGGGAAGACGGGGAAATTTATGTCTTGTATTTTGAGGTGTGCCGGTATAGGATATGTCATTTCCCGAGGCGGAGGGTACTCTGATGAAACAGAAATATATCCAGTACCAGAAGCTGTCCGACGAGATCAAGGGCGAGATAAACCGCTACCATGAGGCGGTTCGTCCCGGGAAGAAGGGATCGGCTTTCGACGAGTCAATGGCGGAATGGTTCAACCAGAAATTCGACGAGTGGCTTATCACGCGCTTCCTTCCCCCCGGGCAATCAAGCAGGAGAAAGCACTTCAGGCTTGATGTTGAGGTCCCCATAAGGATAATCGATACACTGATAGAATC
>CAZKPR010000093.1:0-4310 GCA_964554685.1 uncultured Leptospirales bacterium
CCCTCCTCAAATATCTGCAGGAGGATGTTGAACACGTCGGGATGGGCCTTTTCGATTTCATCGAGGAGAAGGACCGAGTAGGGCTTCCTCCGGATCCGCTCGGTGAGCTGACCGCCTTCTTCGTATCCGATATAGCCTGGAGGCGCGCCGATCAGCCTGGCCACGGAATGCTTTTCCATGTACTCGGACATGTCCACGCGAATGAGGTTCCTCTCGTCACCGAAGAGAAATTCAGCCAGTGCCTTCGCCAGTTCGGTCTTCCCCACGCCCGTGGGCCCGAGGAACATGAAGGCCCCCATGGGCCTGCCGTCGCTGCCCAGGCCGATCCTGGACCTCCTGATGGACCGGCATACCGCGCTGATCGCATCATCCTGCCCCACGACCCGCCGGTGGAGCTCCTCTTCCATGCGGATCAGTTTCGCCGATTCCGATTCCTCGATGCTCTTCACGGGAATGCCCGTGCTTTCGGAAACGACCAGCGATATCTGGTCCGGCGTCACCAGTATTTCGTACTCATCTCTCTTTTCATGCCAGCTCTCGAGCTTGGCGGCGAAGAGCTCCCGCTTTTCATTGATCAGGTCCCTGACCGCGGCGGCCTGCTCATATTCCTGTGCCAGTACCAGCTCGTTTTTTCTGGACACCAGGCCTTCGATCTCCGATTCAAGGGCGACGATATCCTGGGGAAGGTCGTATTTCTCAAGGCGCGCCATTGCCCCCGCCTCGTCGATGATATCGATGGCCTTGTCCGGCAGGCACCGGTCATTGATATACCGCTCCGCCATTGTCGCCGCCCGGACCAGGGATTCCTCCATGAATCTCACCTTGTGGTGGCCCTCGAAGCGCTCCCGGAGTCCCCTGAGTATTTCAATCGTTTCATTCACGTCGGGCTCTTCAACCAGGATCGGTTGGAATCGCCGTACCAGGGCCGTGTCTTTCTCAACGTACATCTTGTATTCGTTCAGGGTCGTCGCGCCGATGCACTGGAGCTCGCCCCGGGCAAGGGCCGGCTTCAATATGTTCGCAGCGTCTATGGCGCCCTCCGCGGCTCCCGCCCCGATCAGGGAGTGCACCTCGTCGATGAATATTATGATACCCGTTTCGTCGATTATTTCTTTTACCACCCGCTTGAGCCGCTCCTCGAATTCCCCGCGGTATTTTGTCCCCGCCACGATTGCGGCCATGTCGAGCGACAGCACCCGCTTGTTATGGAGGGGCTCAGGCACCTCCTTTTTCACGATTTGCTGGGCTAGGCCTTCGACGATGGCGGTCTTGCCAACGCCCGCCTCGCCGATCAGGATCGGATTGTTCTTTTTTTTCCTGGAAAGTATCCGGATCATGCGTGACAGCTCGTCCTCGCGGCCTATCACCGGGTCAAGGAGGTTATCGAGGGCCATTCGCGTGAGGTCACGGGCGAACTCCTCAAGAGCCGGCTGCTTCGCCGCCTTGACCTTCGCCTGTTTATCCCCGTTTATTTTCACGCCCAGTACCCGGAGGATCTCGTTCCTGATCACACCGTAGTCGATGCCGCTCCGGAGAAGAGTGTCAAGACCCGCGCATGTCCCTTCCCGGAAGATTGCGAGGAGCAGGTGCTCGGTCCCTATGTATGAATTTCTCAGTTTCCGCGCCTCTTCCTTGGACATCTCGATTATTTTACGGTATTGTACGCCGAGGGGTATCTTACCGAGGATGATCGTGGCGCGGTCCCGCCTCGCGGCGATTTCGATTTCCTGTATGAACCTGTCGAAGTCAATGCCGAGGTTTTTCATGATCCGAGCGGCAACGGACTCATCGTCTTTCAGCAGGGAAATCATTATATGGTCCGGCTCGAGCGTTTCGGCGTTGAGCCTTTTCCCCTCGCTCTGGGCCATGATTTCCAGCACCTTCCTGGATCGCTTGGTGAACTCGAACATCATTCCACCCCGGAATTTTTCAGATGGTTTCTCAGGTATTCGGCGCGATACTCGTCGCATTCAACCGAGTTTTTAAATATAATGCCGTAGTGCCGCTGCAAGTGCGCCCACTGTGAGCGGACCATCATGTCGTTCACCGCCTGGATATCGGTATTCTTGATAACGGCGAGAATCACCCCGAGCCTTACACTCGAAAGGTGCTCCATGGCTTCAACATATCCCATCCGACGGGCGCATGACAGAACGCCGAAAGAACGAGACACGGAGTCCTCGACCTGGAGCCTGTTTTCCGAAAAGAGCTCATCGCGGAGAGAATCCTCGATATCGATTATTCGCGCAATCACTTCATCCGCTATCTCGATGATATCAACCTCGGAAAGACCGAGGGATACCCTGCTCGCAAACTGGTGAATCCCTCCCAGGGGCCTGTTCGACCGACCCGCCGTGCCCCGTATCTCGACGTATTGCTTTTTTTCCTCCGGAACAATGTCCTGGACCCGGTTTTTCATTGTCAGCACCGGAAGATGCAGGAGGGCCGAAACACGCAGGCCCGTACCCAGGTTCGAGGTGCATGACGTCAGGTAGCCGATTTCATCGGAAAACGCGTAGGGAACAAAACGATTAAGCTCGCTGTCGATTGCGTCAGCCATCCGGTAGGCTTCCGTGAATTGAAGCCCCGGACGTATTACCTGAATGCGGAAATGGTCCTCTTCATTAATCAGTATGATAAAGTCCCCGTGTCGGTCCACCGCCACCATCGCGTATTCGGAACCCTCCATTTCCGGGGTGATGACGTTCCTTTCCCGGAGGTAGCGTTTTTCATTGTCGTGCATGCGCCTCAGCTCCATCAGGTCCACGCCTTCACCAAAGGAGGATTCCGAGGCGAAGTGTTCCATGGCCGAGCGTATCGCCAGCATATCATCGCTCTCGAGGCGGTTCGGGAATGGAAGCGACCGCATGTTCCTTGCAAGTCTTGCCCTGCTGGAAAGAACCACATGGCAGAATGGACCCGTTGCAGTCCAGAACGCCGAACGCTGTAACGCTCCCTCGAACAAAAGTTTACCCTCTCCTCTCTCCATCTGATTCAAGCTCCCGCAGGGCGTCACGCAGCACCGCCGCCTCTTCATAGCGCTCTTCTCGAACGGCCTGTTCAAGAAGATCGCGATATTCCTCCGCCTTCATCCTCGCGGGCCGCATGCTCTCCCGGGAGGGACGGACACAGGCGCCGGAATCATCACTGGCAAGGGGATGCTTTCCTGCATGTCGCGCCGCTCCGTGGTATCCCGCGATAACGGAGTGAAGGGACTCGCCGAGGTACTCGTAGCAATCAGGGCATCCGAGCCTGCCCTCCCGGCTGTAGTCCAGGAATGTTACCCCGCAGGTTGCGCAGGCGCTCCCCTCGGGGCACTCCTCGATCTCGTTCACGTCAAGGAACGAAAGCATCTCCGGGATCGAAAGGGAAAAGTTTGAAAGTTTCGCATTAAGCCCTATATCGCGGGCGCACTTCTCACAGAGATGCAACTCGGATTTCACATCCTTAATAATTTCCGTGAGGTGGATAGTCGCCTCGCTGTCTCTGCATCGTTCGCAGTACATGGCCCTCTCGCTGTAACCTTCCCTGCCGTGCATCAGGTGGCGCGCACATATCCTTCGCAGTCCGCCCATGCCATCTTGACGGCATCTTGATGCGCCGTCAATGTCAATATACATTATTATCGCACGACTTGGATAATTTGAAACGATTTTTTCATCATTGCATGTAAAAATATTGCTTCCACTCACCATCATGGACGCGGAGAGTCCATCCGGTCCATGAACCGCCACGGCGTGAAACGGGTGTTTTATTCTATTTTGTATATAATACATTTACCCCCCTCGCTCTGCCCCCGGATACACTTCCGCGACGAACGGTGCCGGCCAATTGCTCCTCGCACCGCCCCCCGTCCTGTCCTGTATGTAATAGATATTGACTTTGCGTATCACGGCCCGTATTCTGGTTGACGTCGCCCATCAATGGTCGGAGTATACGCCATGTTCTCACGCATGCGCACACATCAGCCAATCCAGTTGTTCGTTTCGATAGGCGCCGGCCTGAACCAGATACCGCTCATCAGGGAAGCCAAAAAGCTGGGATTCCAGGTGATCGGGGTAGATACAAACGCCTCGGCTCCCGGCTTCTGCCACTGCGACCTTAAAATTCAGGAATCCATCAGCAACCACGCGGCCATTCATAAAAAGCTCCTGGAACTCCTCGTGGACGGCGAGATCCTCGGGATAATGACCAAGTCTTACGGGCCCGCCATACAGACCACGGCGTACCTCGCCGAAAAATTCAGGCTCCCCTTCCTCCCCTTTTCTTCGGCGGGTATTTTCCTCAACAAGCGAAAGATGAAGTCGATC
>CAZKPR010000093.1:4320-13232 GCA_964554685.1 uncultured Leptospirales bacterium
ACGCCCGAAAAAAAATGGCCCCCATCACCCCACTTTATAGGGGGGGTTTTTTACAAACAAACCAAAATTTTTATTGTTACAGGGGAAAAAATGCCTGCCGACTCCACCCTCGGTGCCGGTTTCATCCCGCAACGAGAACCTCACAATCCCCGAGCAGGCCTTCCCGATCGTTATGAAACCCAACATCGGCCACGCCAAGATGAATGTCCGCCTCATCGAGAGTCTCCCCGAGTTCACGCGTCACGTCGTTCCCCTCATGGCGGGGGATTCGGACATCATCCTTGAGCGCTTCATCCCCGGTGATGAAATAATCGCGGCGGGGGTCATCCATGAAGGGACCTATCACCTCGCGGCCATGACTGACAAGAGGACGTCGCCCCCGCCCTATTTCGTCGACACCATGCACGCGGCGCCGTCGCGTCACAGCGACCTGGCTGATTCGATCTCGGGAATGGGCCAGAAAATCGCGGATGCCTTCGGGATCGTCTCATCACCCCTCATCATGGAATGCGTCATCTCCGAAACGGGCCCCTGCATCATCGAGGCCGTCCCCGAGTTCGGAGGCGAATTCATTCCCGATGTGCTCATCCCGGCCCATAACGGGTACCACGTCATTCGTGAATCGATACAATCCATGTCGGGCCGAGGGTTCACTCCCCCCGGTTCAGCGCGCCAGAAGCCGGTCGTGGTGAAATACATTACCGGGACGCCCGGGGTCCTCGCGTCCTTCAATCCCGAGGGGCCCCGCAAGGTCAGGGGGATTCTCTTTTCGCGGATATTCAAGGAAATCGGTTCACCCATCAGTGAGCCCATCACCAATCACGACCGCATCGGTGTCGTCGCGGTAACGGGACGCACGCTCGACGAGGCCGTCGAACGCGCGGGAATCGCCGCGGAAAGCTATAATATCAGGATCAAGTGACCGTTGGATACGCGCGAGTGGGACGAACACTATCGAAGGGAACGCTCGGATCTGGCATATCCCGACGAAAACCTCGTGCGCCTTCTGAAAAAGCACGTCCCGTCGCCGGAAACCGCGGAGAGGTTAAGGGCTTTCGATCTCGGCTGCGGGGGGGGGCGTCACCTCCGTCTCCTCGATGACATCGGGATTTCCCGGATCACCGGCCTTGACGCGAGCTTCAACGCCCTGGCGCTCGCGCGAAATCACACCCGGGCGAACCTTGTGTGCGGGGAGATAACGCGTCTTCCCTTCACTGACGCGAGCGCCGATATCGTCATCGCCTGGGGTTCCCTGCACTACTCCGGTAAAAAGGATCTCCCCGTCATGCTTTCAGAAATATCAAGAATACTATCCCGGGGCGGGCACCTCTTCGCGACGCTGCGCTCCTCGCGCGATACCCACATGAAAAAGGGCACCCACCTGGGCGATGACACCTGGCGCACGGGGGTCGATGACATCAGTGGAGCGGTCGCTTCCTTTTATACCGAAGATGAAATGGCATCCGCTTTCTCGGTTTTCGCGAAATTCAGGTACGGGCTCATGGAAAGGACCCTTGTCGGCGATACCGGCACCCTTATCTCTCACTGGGTCATCCGCGCCCGCGCCTGACGCACGGGGTCCCTATGCACTATACGAAGGCAACAGAAGATGATGCGGGAATCACGCTGGCAAGGTGCCCCCTCTGCGGCGGATCCGGAATCGGAACACGGTACCGAATCACCCGCTACGAACCTCCCTTTACGATTGACCGCTGCGACGACTGCGGTTTCCTTTTCAGGAATCCTCGTCCATCCCCCGGTGAAATCATGGAGCTCTACCGTGAGGGTTATTACACCGGTGAATCTGATTATTCCTACCTCGATGAAAGGATCTCGGAGAAATTCGCGCGTCACGTGTGGGAAAAAAGGATCTCCTTCCTGAGGCGTTTCGCGCCTTCGGGGAACATCCTCGATGTGGGGGCTTCCTTCGGCGGACTCCTCAGGACAGCGCGCCCCCACTTCGTCCCCCATGGCATCGAGCTGTCCTCGTTCTCCGGAAAATTCGCCAGGGATGAATTCGGCGACGCCATGCATATCGGCACGCTGGAAGACCATCCCTTCCCGAAAAATTTCTTTTCCGCCATCACAATGATCGAGCTTCTCGAACACATCCCGGACCCCGTTTCCGCTCTCGTTGAATGCCGCGACCTTCTGGTCAGCGGCGGGATACTGGTTATACAGACCGCGAACATGGCGGGATTACAGGCAAGGCTCCGGAGAGATCGTTACGCCTATTTCATGCCCGGTCACCTCTCCTATTTTTCCAAACGAAACCTTACCGACGCGCTCCTCCGCTGCGGATTCTCCAGGGTACGAAGCTTCCATCCCGTTGAATTCGGCCTTATCCCGAAACTGAAGAAATCAAGGGGAAATTTCCGCTCAGTTCTGGATTACCGCTCCTGGGCCCGCATTGCGGCCTATCACTGGCTCGGTAAAATTCACATGGGTGACTTCGCGATGACCAGTTCGATGGTTCTTTACGCCTTCAAAGCATGAATCGCGCCGAGGCGAGCCCCGCGCAAAATGCTTGACCGGAAGGCGGGGCCCGGCTCTCTGTAACCTGCGATCGCGCCGGCATGCCCGGCATTGAAAAACGGCTGGTCATCACATGACGTGGAAATCTCTGCAAAAGCTGGTCACGCGCTACGATTCGATCCTGGTCCTCTTTCTCGCGAACGGAGCGTTTGTCCTGCTGGTCCACGGACTCTACCGAATCAGCGTCTACGGGCTGATAGAATCGATCTACCCGGGAATGCTTGCAGGCCTGCTGGAATACCTTGCCCTCACGCTCGGCACTGACAGCCTTACCATGCTCGCGACGCTTCTCTTCCTTCTCATACTCGCGATGGTCCTGGGAAAACCTGGCTGGATTTCATGCGGCATCCTGGCCATCCTCCAGACGATCTATTCCTTTTTCATGCTTTTCTCGCTCCATTTTTTCCGGGTTTACGAAACGACATTCCAGACGTCATACGCGGGGAAAGAGCATTTCACCTCCCTGGGCAACATTGTCGAATCAGCACGCTCGGAATTCACCCTTGACTTTTATCTTGCCTTCTTCCTCCTCGCCGCGCTCGGCACCGGATTGAACATCGCCCTCATCATGCGTGAATCCCGCTTTGCCCGAGACGCGGGACGTGCGGACGGCATAACCAGGACGGCACGGTTCCTGAGGATTCTTCCTCCCGCCCTGATCTCCATCCTGTGCTTGATTTCACTGGCAACGGATTCATCGGCTTCCGTACGCATTGCATCGCGCCATGACGCAGTAAAAGCCCCCGCGGTGATTTCAATGCTCCGCGAATTCTCAATGCACCCCCTTGCCAATCTCTTCGCGGGCGACGAGAATAAATCTTCCTCCGCATCATCACGCGATGTTGACGCGCCCTTCACGTGGAGATTCGCCACGGATTCTATAGAATCACCCCGGATGAACCCGCGCCTCGGGGCGGTTCCCCGGAACGACCGCTACAATATCATCCTCTATTTCTTCGAATCCATGCCCGCGAAGTACTACGACATGGAAATCAATGACAGGCCCGTGGTCCCCTCGTGGCACAGACTTGAGAAGAACAGCGCCTCTTTCAAGTACCATTACTGCAACTATCCCCTCTCGGCAAACGCGCTCCTCTCGGTCTTCACCTCTGCGTACGGCCTCTATTCCAAGGACATGGCGATCCAGCAACACCCCGACCTGGGACTGCCCACCATGCCCGAGATCCTGCACGATCACGGGTACCGGACCTGCCTGATCCATACGGGTGGACTGGGATACGCCGGGCAGAACCGGTTCCTCCGGAACAGGAAGTTCGACCGAATCATCGATTATAACCAGCTCATACGAATCCCGCCCTACAACCGGCAGGTCGGATGGGGAGTCGACGAGCGCGCCATGATCAGGCCATCGATCGAATTCATCGAGGAAAACAGGAACGAGCCCTACTTCCTGGTCCTGATGCCGGTCAATCCACACCATCCCTACGCAATTCCGGACACCACGTTCCGGATAACAGGAGAAATCCCCGATGGTATTAACTATAAGAAACGGAACTGGTACAATTATCTCAACTCTCTCCACTACGCCGACCACTCCCTCGGCATGCTCATTGATGAGCTGGAATCAAGGGGCCTCATGGAGAACACCCTTCTCTTCCTTTTCGCCGACCATGGCGAGGCGTTTTACCAGCACAGGATGAACTATAATCATCCCCTCTTTCTCTACAACGAAAACGTTCACGTCCCCTTCCTTATTTACAACAGGAAGCTGTTCCCGAAACCCGTTGTCTACAGGGGCATCACGAGGCACATCGACATTCTCCCCACGGTCCTTGATATTCTCGGGATTCCCCGGGACCCGAGGCAGGAGGGTCTCCCGATATTCGCCGCGAGGAAAAACCAGATGGCCCTCCTTCACACCTCGTGGAAGGATGACTTTCTCGGGATCGCCGACGGACGATGGAAGTACATCTGCCGGATGAAGGACATGCTCGAAGAGCTCTATGACCTTGAAACCGACCCCCTGGAAACGCGCAACATCGCCCACGCACGGCCGGAAATCACCGCCCGTTACCGCGATATAGTTTTACGCGCGAGGGAGCACATGAAGGAGTATTTCCGCCGCATACGGAAGTGACGCGGTTTTGGCCGGGTTCTACCGGCGTGAATTGCCCTCAGGGACGGATCTCGTCCGGGGAGCCGCGCCTCCCCAAAGGCGTCGCTATCGTATGTGCGGGAAATCGATGAGGACCGCCGTCATGTCGTCTTTCTGGTTCTCCGGGCCGCCGATGTGGTCGTAAACCGAGGTGAAGAGTTCCTGGACAATCACCTGGGGCATGAGGTTATGATATTCAGTAAGAACTCGTGTGATCCGCTGTATTCCAAAATCATCACCATTGCGGTTTCTGTCACAGGCCTCCACAATCCCGTCACTGAAATAGAGGATCGAATCGCCCTCGTACAGGGTGAACTCGCATGGCGGCGTGACCATGTATCCCGCTCCCGTGAGGGTCTTTACATCGACGCTCAAGAGGTACCCCTTTCTCGGAATCCACCCTTTTTCATGGTTGTTGAGATCATAGACGCCCATGATCCGCTTTTCGAATTTACGGATGATAACGGGAAAAAGCATGCTCCTGTTGTAGAACCGCAGATGGTACTTGTCTCCCTCGTTGTAGATGAAGGTAAAGAGCACGGAGGCGAAATCCTGGGAATTGGCCCCCGCCATGATATCCGTGAACTTCGCGCTGATGTCCCGCACAAGGAAATCGGTGTCCACCGTTTCCGCCTGCTCGTAGATCCGCCTGGCCTCGCCCACGCAAATGGTGACGGCGGACCGGAGCCGAACCAGCGTGGTATAGGCGGGAAGTCCGTGTCCGCTGATGTCGGCGAAAATGAAGAGGTAGTTGCCGTCGGGCAGCTTGATGAGGTCGAAATAATCCCCGGAAAGAATCGACCCCGCCGAGCGCTCGAAGCCGATCCCCACGTCGAGCTTCTTGCCGTAAAAACTCTGCAGGAGCCCCCGAACGAGGACCTTGTCCTTCTCCCGTATGGTGTTCGCCTCGGCGATGAGCATGTCATACTGACGCAGCTTCGACTCGTCGCGCGACCCTGTGCCGCCTGAACCGCCCATGCGCTCGGACATTGCCGACTAACCGCGTTCCAGGTAGTAACGCATCAGCGCGCTCGTGGAGGAATCGTGGTCCCCGGCATGCACGCGACCCTGTTCGAATTCACCAATTATCCGGTTCGCCAGGGCCTTGCCCAGTTCGACTCCCCACTGGTCAAATGAATAGATGTTCCAGATGATCCCCTGGACGAATATCTTGTGTTCGTAAAGCGCGATAAGCTTCCCCAGGGTGCGCGGATCGAGTCGATCGGCAAGGATGACCGTGGAGGGCCTGTTCCCCTCGAATGTCCTGAAGGGGATCAGCCCCTCGGGGATTTTGTCCGCGCGAAGCTGATCAGCGCTTTTTCCGAAGGCAAGAGCCTCGGCCTGGGCGATCAAATGCGCGATCAAGAGCCGGTGGTGATTCCCCGCCTCCCAGAGAGGGCGCGCGAAGCCGATGAAATCGACCGGCACAAGCCTTGTTCCCTGGTGAAGAAGCTGGTAAAAGGCGTGTTGCCCGTTGGTGCCGGGCTCGCCCCAGACAACGGGCCCCGTCGCGTAATTGACCCTGTTCCCGTCGCGATCGGTACCCTTCCCGTTCGATTCCATGTCCGCCTGTTGCAGGTAGGCGGGGAATCGCCGAAGGTACTGGTCGTAGGGAAGTACCGCGTAGGATTCTGCGCCGAAAAAGTTCACGTGCCATATCCCGATAAGGGCGAGTAGTACCGGCATGTTGCGCGTAAAGTGCGTTCGGAGAAAATGCATGTCCATTTCATGCATGCCCCCGAGCATTTCGAAAAACCGCTCCGGCCCTATCGAGATCATCAGTGGAAGTCCTATGGCCGAAGCGAGGGAGTACCTCCCTCCCACCCAGTCCCAGAAAACCAACATTCGCGCCCGTTAAATACCAAAGGGGGCCCCCCCCAAAAATTTTTTGGACACGGCAACGAAATGTCGGCGGACGGCGTCATCGCTTCCGAGGGAATCGACTATCCATCGCCGCGCCGTCGCGGCATTGGCCATGGTTTCCTGGGTAGTGAAGGTCTTTGAGGCGACGATAAAAAGTGTCTCCTCCGGATCGAGATCACGCAGGGTCTCCATGATATGGCTTCCATCGACGTTCGAGACGAAAAAGGAGCGCAAATCCCTCCTCGAATAGAAGGCAAGGGCCTCCGTTGCCATCGAGGGCCCCAGGTCGGAGCCACCGATACCGATATTGACGATATTCCTCACGGGTCGGCCCGTATGCCCCTTCCAGTTCCCGTTCCGGATATCGTCGGAGAATTCCCTCATCCTCTCCAGGACGGCGCGCACACCGGGCATCACGTCAACTCCGTCAAGGATAATCGGGTCACCGTCGACGTTCCTCAGGGCGACATGGAGGACGGCCCTCCCCTCGGTGGCGTTTATCTTTTCGCCGCCGAACATCCGGGCGATTTCATCTTCAAGGCCGCGCGACACGGCAAGATCGTTCAGGAGGGCCATTGTCCTGGCGGTGACCAGGTTTTTCGAATAGTCCAAAAAAAGGCCGCACTCATTGACCGTAAAGGCCCCGGCCCTGGAGGGATCTGATGCGAAGAGCTCGCCCAGGGTGATTCCCTTCACCTCGTCATGGTGGGCCCGGAGGGCCTGCCATTCCTTCGTGGCGGTACAGTCGCGTGTTATCATGCCCGGTCACTCCGCTGGCTGTTCAGGATTGAGGCAGTATATCCGCGGGCGCGGCATCGTCAAGGATTTTCGCACAGATCCCCTCGAGGCAGCAGCTCCCGCAGGAGGGCCGCCTGGCGCAGTAATCCTTCCCGTGGGCCACGATGAGGGCGTGGAACTCATTATAGACCGACGCCGGGGATGGGAAGAGGCGATGCACCATGCCGCGGATCCCCTCGTAGCCCTCACCACGCCGGACCAGCCCGATGCGGGTGAATATCCTCTTCGTGTAGGCGTCCACAACGAATGTCCTCATGCCGAGGGCGTAAAGAAGTATCGAATCCGCGGTCTCCGGGCCGATGCCCGACACGGCAAGCAATTCGCTCCTGAGGCGGACCTGCCCCAGGGCGGCAATGGCTGACGCGTTATAGCCGAAACCCCGGTACCAGGCGGTGAAGTGCTTCAGCTTTTTCGCTTTCTGATTGTAATATCCTGACGGGCGGATCATCGCGCCAAGGTCCGGAAGCTTCGCGCCTTCAATCTTTTCCGGGTCGAGCATTCCCGCGCGCTTGAGATTGCACAGGGCCTTCTCGGCGTTTTTCCACGCGACATTCTGGGTAAGAATGGCCCCGACGCATATCTCGAACACCTCAGGGCCGTTCCGCGGGGCGTTCAAATGATAGGTGCCGGATCCACGTTCAGGATCGAGGATGGGCCACCATCCCTGGGGCCCATGGAAACGGAGAAGCTTCCGGTAGACATGTCTGATCTTCTGCATGGTGCGTTGAAGGAGGCGCGGAGGCGTGGGCCTCCGTGCCCCGGTCCATCAGGGGAATGCCTACAGGGTCACCGGCAGGCGCTTGGATTCATGCTGGTCCACCAGTATGATGCCGTCTTCCTTGTATTTCTTCAGCAGAAAATGCGATACCGTCGACTGTACGCCGTTCAGCGTGGCGAGCTTTTCGGAAACAAATTGCGCCACCTCGCGGAGGTTCTCGCCGACCACCTGCACGAGAAGGTCATATCCCCCGGACATCAGGTAGACCGAACAGACCTCCGGGAACCGGTAGATCGATTCCGCCACGGCGTCAAAGCCCACCTTCCGTTCCGGTTTTACCTTTACCTCGATAAGCGCCTTTACTTCGTTGAGGCGAATTCTCTGCCAGTTGATGCCGGCATGATACCCGAGAATGATGTTGTCCTTTTCGAATTTCTGGATCCGTTTTTTCACTTCCGCCGCGGGAAGATCCACCTGGCGGGCGATATCCTCGGCATCCGATTTCGCATTCCTGTGGAGGATGTCGAGAATTCGTTCTCCCGCATCATCTACCTTGTAGGGCCTCATGCATCGCGCTCCTGAAAGAAATTTCTGCTACCTTCCGCGAAAGGCCATCGTCTGGTCGAAGGGCGGGACAGGTCGAAGCCTTTCACTCTTTTTTCGATTCTTCCTTTTTTTCGTCACTTTCGCCGGAAATCGACTTTTTGAATTCCCGGATGCCGCTGCCAAGGTCCTTCGCAATCTTGGGGAGCTTGTTGGCGCCGAACACCACAAGCACGATAAGGAAAATCAGCCCCAGCTCCCACGGGCCGAGGTTCCCTATCAGGGCAAGATTGACGGTTCCAAAATCGGTAAGCATGGATAACCTCCATTAAATACGCG
>CAZKPR010000093.1:13242-14436 GCA_964554685.1 uncultured Leptospirales bacterium
ACGGAATGCCATGGCCCGGTAGGGACATTAAGGTACACGGCGAAAGTTTGTCAAATTAAATTCCGGCGAGAGGCGTATAATATACTGCCCGGAGAAATCATACCGCGGGACTGAATCGAATGATCTTTGCTTCCGGATCCTCGTAGTATTTCACATTGTCGATGATGCTGTCGACGCGCTTTATGCTCTTCTTGATGCTGATGATGGTGCCGGGATAGGCCTTGTTTTTTATGATTATGCACGGCTCACGTTCCAGCTTCAGCCGCTCCTGGATCTCCCTGCTTACCTCGAGATGTTTCTTTAGCTCGCTGTTCTTGTCGCTCAGGTCCTTGAGCATGAGAAGACAACTCTTCTTTTTCATGCCGGGAAGCTTTGATATGTATTCCTTCGGGTTTTCAAAGACCGCTTCGCCGAAACTCACCTTGAGCTGGCGCATCGATTCATCGACCGCCTTTCTCCACGTGGTGATCTCCTTCTGGACTCCCTCCAGCTCCTTCTCAATGAAGAGGTTCCTTCCCACCGAAAGCTGGGTCTCGGTTTCGTTGGGCGACCCGGACACGTTGATCACTATCTCGTAGAGGGCCGTGGTCTTTCCCCCGATTATCTTCCCCTGCCGGGCCACCACGCTCACCCGGAAGTTGGAAAACACGTCAGAATTTATTATCGAATCATCAACGATGATTTCCCCGGCCGCCTCCACCCTGGAGTTCAGGAGGTACTTGGCCACGACTTTCCCCCCGGCGGCGAGCACCGCGTTTTCCTTCCCCACGACTCCCATCTTCACCGTGATGTCGCCCTGCGCCTCTATGTGTGAGTCATCGACGTTTTTTTCCACGATCACGTCACCCTTCGCCTTCACGCTGAAGCCGGGAAGCACCGATCCCATGATGTGGACCGATCCGTCAAAATCGATGTTGCCCGTTTCGTAATTCACGTCGCCGTGTATAAACGCGATGGGAAGAATCGAGATCCTCCTTCCGTCCACGTCAAGGCATCCATCGATTGAGGCGACAAAGATATTTTCATCAGAGGGGCCCTGCTCGATGTTGTCCCCCTTCGCATACCCATCGACCCGCTCGAACTTTGCGAGGGATTTATCCCCGTATATATCATACCCGTCGACTGCCTTGACACCCGGGACTCTCTTCAGTATATCCTGACCTTTCTTTACCTCGACTATTGAGCCGACCTCCT
>CAZKPR010000094.1:0-13998 GCA_964554685.1 uncultured Leptospirales bacterium
ACGGTCGTCCCCTTCACCGATGTTAAGCAGAGCATCGAGCGACGCCTTCTGGACATGAAGAAATCCGAAAAACGGAAAGCGTGGGTGGCGGAGCTGCTCTCAAAAAACAACTTCAAGATTGATGAATCGGAACTGGAGGGTGAGTGAGGGAAGGGGATGCAGTTTTTTCCCGACGGGGGGTCAATTGATCGATCCCGTGGGCGCGCAGGAAAACCGGTCGGCGATCGACCGGTTTTCTTCGCCCTCGACCGATATCTCGGTAAATGACTCCACTTCGAGTCCGAGTTCCTTGGCGGAATCAACGTAAAAGCCAATCACATTTTGAATTCTGCGTATTGCTTCCTGTTTATCGGAACCGTAGCAGTTTATGTCAAGCTCGGGGCAGTTTGCGATTATTTCGTCTTGGTTGCAGATCAGTTTTATTGACAGTTTCATGTTCGTCCTTTTCGGCCCTGTGTGGTGGCGCGGGGCGAAGGAAATGGAGGTGCCCGGTACTTCCTGGATGATGCGCCTCTCAGTCCGTCGAACGTCGGTCCCGCTTTATTATTTATCGTCAGATATACGCGCGTGCTTTACAGAATGAGTCGAAACTTTTACTTCCCATTGTGAGCCGATCGGCCCTGACGCCGGCGATTGTTTCCGGCGTGGTCGAGCTGTGCCGCCTGGAGGTATCACCGATCTTTGGAGGTGAAGCATCCCCATAAATTGTTATTTTCCGTTTGCCGGGCAAAAAACAAAGTTAGTGCGGTGAAAAAATCTTGACAATTGGCCAATTAGAAAAAAGCTGACTAGGGTGTTGAGAACGTGCGCATGATGACGGGAACGCGAGGCCAGTGAAAAAAAGATCGAGCAACCGGTCGATATTCGCGTACTCGACAATGGGGATTCAGCTCGCTGCCACGGTCGTCATCTTCGTGGTCGGAGGGTACAAGCTGGACCAGCACTATGACCGCGCGCCTGTCTTCATAACCATAGGGGCTTTTATCGGAATGGGAGTGGGGTTCTACCACCTCCTCAAGCAGTTGAAGGGAATTGAAGAGGCGGAAAAGAGAGAGAAAAACAGGCGTGACGAAGCAAGAAAAAAATGGCTCTAGAGAAATTATCTTGATTTTTGGGGCACGTTTTTTTTAGATGGTCGCAAAGAGTGGGCGGAGTATCGCACGGTAGGAAGCTGGCATGAGAGCCGACATCCGCCACGTGAGCCGGGGAAAACGAGGCCGTTAAAACAGCGTTGGTTGGAGGAGAAATCCAGTGAAACGGATGATTCCACTCATTGTCGTCATCGTGGCGTATGTTCTCTTTCTTTTATTCCTGTTCGCTCCCGGCCATCATCACCACGAGGTTGACGGCGTTGGAGAACTCGTGACCACGCACCTCACCGATTATCCCATAGGCCATGCCCATTCCTAACCGGGCGAGAACATCATCTTCGCCGCGTTGAAAGCACCCAACAACTGGATAGCTCACCTCAATGAAACGGTACTGAGCAAAAAGCTTTTCGGCATTTTCGACATGAGGATCACGAAGTGGGTGATGATGATGTGGCTCAGCATGCTTATCTGCCTGCTTGTCTTCATCCCCCTTGGAATCAGTATTCGAAAGAGCAAGATGGGGTCTGAATCTAAATGGGTAAACATGTGGGAGGCGCTGATAGGATTCGTGCACGATGAGATCGTCGAGCCGAATTTCGAGGGGAAATATGCAAAGAAGGCGATGCCCTATTTCGCGACCCTCTTTTTCTTCATCCTGTTCTGCAATCTTCTGGGCCTGATACCAGGCATGGCTACCGCAACGGGTAATCTTGCCGTGACCGGCGGCCTGGCCGTTCTCACCCTTCTGGGCATGATCGGCGTAGGAGTCGTCAAGCAGGGCCCTCTCTGGTTTTACAAGGGAACCGTGCCCCATGGCGTTCCCTTCGTCCTTGGACTACTTCTCCTCTGGCCCATCGAGCTGATCGGTCTCCTCATCAAGCCATTTGCCCTGACCGTCCGTCTTTTCGCGAACATGACCGCGGGCCATGTGGTCATAATCATTTTCATCTTTCTCGTGATGATGTTCCAGGCGCTCTTCGTGGGGATCGGTTCTATCCTTGGTTCCCTGATGATACTGCTCCTGGAGTTGCTGGTGGCCTTCATCCAGGCGTTCATTTTCGCCGCGCTGTCGGCGATGTTTATCGGCTCATCGATGCATGCGCACTGACGGCGCCGATTGCAGGAGTGTATATAAATTAATTTAATTATTAAATTAATTTAAATAAATCAGTGATAAAAAATTAGATTACAATACGCAGGAGGAAAAGATGGAATATTTAGGTATGTCGTATCTGGCAGCTGGTCTGGGGGCAGGTCTGGTCGTTATCGGCGCGGCTCTTGGAATCGGAAGACTGGCGTCGGGCGCCATCGAAGGTATGGCACGTCAGCCGGAACTCAGCGGTGACCTGAGGACGGCCATGATCATCGCGGCCGCTCTTATCGAAGGTTTCACCTTCTTCGCGCTGGTTATCACCTTCATGCTCGCGATCCAGAAGCCCCAGCAGCCCGTGACGGAAGTCGAGAAAGCTCCGGCGGCAGTGGTTGAGCAGCAGTAACGCAAGGGTGCGCAATCCGGCTTGGTTCGGTTCTATCGCTCGGATAAAAGGAACGTGATATGGAATTTTTGAAAGAGGGATTGCTCAGGGTCGATCCGGGCCTTCTCCTGTGGACGATCATCACCTTTCTGGTGCTGGTCCTGATCCTCTGGAAGGCGGCATGGAGGCCCATCGTCGATGCGCTTGACGCCAGGGCGGAAAAGGTTCGCTTCGAAATCGATAACGCGGAACGATCCCGGCAGGAAGCCGAGAAACTTCTCGCCCAGCACAAGGAGATGATGGACAACGCCAGGAACGAGGCGGCCCAGATCATCTCCAAGGGCCGGGAAGAGGCGGAACGCATGAAGAACGATATCGTTGAAAAAGCGAACAGCGAGTCTCGGGTGATAGCGGAAAGGGCCAAGAAGGAAATCGAGCTGGCCAAGGACAAGGCCCTGGCCGATATCAAGACCGAGATCGTTCTGCTTTCGACGGAGATCGCATCGAAAATCGTAAACAAAAGTATTAAACCGGAAGATCAGAAGTCTCTTGTCGAAGAGACCCTGAAAGAGATGGGGACAGTTCAGTAACCGATACTGAACTGTCCCATTATTATTTAATGTAAGAGGGTAGCGAAGTGGCTGCGAAGGATATAGCACGCGTATACGCATCCTCACTCCTTGATCTGGGACAGCAGCAGAACGCGCTGGCTGATATCGAGGAGGAGATCGGCTTCATTGCCGATCTGGTGGTGGAAAGTGACGAACTGCGACACTTTCTCGCCTCGCCCGGTATTGCCAGGGATGTTAAGAAGGGATTTATCGAAAAAATTTTCAAGGGCAGGATTTCAGACACCGTCCTCTACTTTTTGAAGGTCCTTGTCGACAATGATCGCCAGACCTGCATTGTTGAAATCCGTGACGCGTTTGCCGACTCCGTTGACGACATCAACAACCGACAGAAGGTGACCGTCATTTCCTCCATCGGCCTCGACGACGCCATGAAGAAAAAGCTCGTTGAAAGGATGAAGGAAGTCTTCAAAAAAGACGTGATATTGAAAGAAGAGATCAATCCGAATATTCTCGGTGGAATCATAATAAAGATAGGCGATACGGTAATCGACGGGTCTCTCGCGAAAGACCTCAGGAATATAAAGAATAATCTCATAAACAGCACAGTCAGGAGCGAAGCGGCATATGAAGATTAAAACAGAAGAAATAAAATCAATTATAAAGAAAGAAATTGAAGCATATAAGTCGGCGCTTGACGTAAGCGAAGTGGGAACCGTAATCCAGGTCGGCGACGGTATCGCCAGGATACATGGACTGGAAAACGCCATGTCCGCCGAGATGCTCGAGTTTGAAAACGGCATACAGGGCATGGTTCTCAACCTTGAAGAGGACTCCATCGGGGTCGCGATTCTCGGGAATTATCTCGAGATCCAGGAAGGCAACTCGGTCAAGAGGCTGAACCGCGTTCTCGCGGTTCCCGTCGGCGATGAGCTCCTCGGTCGCGTCGTAACACCCCTGGGAGTGCCCCTTGACAACAAGGGTCCGATCAACTCATCCAAGTTCCGGCCCCTCGAGTTCAACGCTCCCGGCATCGCCTCGAGACAGCCTGTAAAGGAACCGCTGCAGACCGGTCTGAAATCCGTTGACTCCATGACCCCGATCGGACGGGGACAGCGGGAGCTCATCATCGGCGACCGTAAAACGGGCAAAACGGCCATCGCCATCGATGCCATCATCAACCAGAAAGGCAAGGACGTCATCTGCGTCTACGTCGCGGTTGGCCAGAAGGCCTCCACCGTGGCCTCCGTTGTGGAAAAGCTGGAGGAATACGGGGCAATGGATTACACCATCGTTGTCGTGGCGAACGCCTCCGATCCGGCGCCGCTACAGTACATCGCCCCCTACGCCGGCACCGCCATGGCGGAGTACTTCATGTATGAAAAGAATGGGCATACCCTCTGCGTCTACGACGACCTCACGAAGCAGGCGAACGCGTACCGCGAGATGTCCCTCCTCCTCAGGAGGCCTCCGGGAAGGGAGGCCTATCCCGGCGACATTTTTTACTGCCATTCAAGGCTTCTTGAGCGCTCGGCGAAGCTGAACGATGAGTTGGGAGGGGGAAGCCTCACGGCCCTTCCGATCATCGAGACCCAGGAGGGCGAGGTTTCCGCCTATATCCCCACGAACGTCATATCGATTACGGACGGACAGATTTACCTCCTCCCGAACCTTTTCGCGTCGGGTATCAGGCCTGCCGTGGACGTCGGCATTTCCGTTTCGAGGGTAGGGGGCAACGCCCAGATCAAGGCGATGAAAAAATTTGCAGGTTCACTGCGGCTCGATCTCGCCCAGTTCCGCGAACTTGAAGCATTCGCACAGATGGGAACCGAGCTCGACGCGGCGACGCAGAAGCAGCTCGACCGCGGTATCAGGCTCGTGGAGATACTGAAGCAGGGCCAGTACGTCCCGATGCACGTGGAAGAGCAGGTGGCGATCATCTTCGCGGGCACCCAGGGATACACTGACAAGGTTCCGGTTGAGAACATCAAGGACTTCGAGACGAAATACATCGAGTACATGAAGACGTCCCACAGGGACCTTCTCGATGAGATCAAATCGACGGGCGAGATGAAGAATATCGAGAAGTTCGGCACCGTGACGCAGGAATTCGCGGATCGTTACCTTGCAGAGATAAGCAAATAACCGAAAAGGGATCAGGCCGTGGCAACTCAAAGGGACATCAAGAAGCGCATTCAGTCGGTAACGAACACTCGAAAGATCACGAGCACCATGGAAATGGTGTCCACTGCGAAAATGAAGAAAATGCAGGGACGCCTCGAGATGACGAAGCCCTACGAGACCAAGGTCAACGAGATTCTTTCGAACCTCATCAACACCGGCGTGGCGGTGTCGGAAGATCCGCATTTCCAGGAAGTCCACGATGCCAGGCGGGCGCTGATACTGCAGATCACCGGCAATCGCGGTCTCTGCGGAAGCTTCAATACGAATATAACACAGAACACCCTTTCTCTCAAGGACCGCCTGGCGGAAGAGGACAAGGACAGCCAGCTGTACGTCATCGGCAAAAAGGGGATTTCCTACTACAATTTCACGGGACAGCCCATGTACAAGTCACGGGTGAATCCCGAGGAGAAACTGACCTTCGATGACGCGGCAGGCATCGGCAGTGAACTGAGAAATCTTTTTTTAAGCGGCGAGTTCCATGAGGTGTACATATCCTACACCAAGGTGATCTCTTCCTCTTCACAGAAGCCCGCGATAATCAAGCTTCTTCCGATACTTCTTGAAGAAGAAGAGATCAAGGACCTCTACCCGGGATCGCAGCTCGAGTATTATTTTGAGCCGAATCCCTACAGCATTTTCTCGTACATAATCCCGTTATACCTGAAGGTGAGAATATACACCTGCTTTCTTGAAACGTCGTTTTCCGAGCAGTTCGCCAGGCGCGTGGCGATGAAAAACGCGACTGATGCGTCGGCCCACATGATCCGGGAACTGACGATTTCGTATAACAGGGCGCGCCAGGCGAAAATCACCAACGAGATAGCGGAGATCGTAGGCGGGGCGGCGGCCTTGAAGTAACAATGATAATCAATGATTGATACAATATGTGTGCAAGGAGTGAATCATGAGCGAAAATATCGGCAAAGTTGTTCAGGTAATTGGATCAACCCTTGATGCCGAATTCCCCGAGGGGAAATTACCGGAAATTTATAACGCACTGATTCTTGATCTCGAGGTCATGGGAGAGAAAAGGAGGCTGGTAAGCGAAGTCCAGCAGCACCTCGGCGGCAATCGCGTTCGTGCCGTTGCCCTTGCCTCAACAGACGGAATCAAACGGGGTGCCAGGGTCGTCGACACGGGCGCTCCCATACAGGTCCCCGTGGGCGAGGAAACCCTGGGAAGGATTTTTAACCTCCTGGGCGAGCCCGTGGACAACAAGGGCGAGGTGAAAGCCAAGGAGAAGCGCGCGATCCATCAGGAGCCTCCCCGTTTCGATCAACTCGAGCCGAAATCGGAAATTTTCGAGACCGGCATCAAGGTCATCGATCTCCTCGCCCCCTACATCAAGGGGGGGAAAACGGGACTCTTCGGCGGCGCCGGTGTGGGCAAAACGGTTGTCATCATGGAGCTCATCAATAACGTCGCGCAGCAGCATGGCGGTTATTCGGTTTTCGCCGGCGTTGGAGAGCGTACCCGCGAGGGCAACGACCTCTGGCTCGAAATGCAGGAATCAGGCGTTATTACCAAGGCCTGCCTCGTTTACGGCCAGATGAATGAGCCTCCGGGAGCTCGTCTAAGGGTGGGGCTCTCCGCGCTCACCATGTGCGAATACTTCAGGGACATGTCTGGTCGCGACGTCCTCCTGTTCATAGACAACATATTCAGGTTCTCCCAGGCGGGCTCCGAGGTGTCGGCGCTCCTGGGTCGTATGCCTTCCGCCGTTGGTTACCAGCCGACTCTCGCGACTGAAATGGGACAGCTCCAGGAGAGGATCACCTCGACAAAAAACGGTTCCATCACCTCCGTGCAGGCCATTTACGTTCCGGCTGACGACCTGACCGACCCGGCGCCGGCAACGGCCTTCATCCACCTTGACGCCCAGACGGTTCTTTCCAGGCAAATCGCGGAGAAGGGCATTTATCCCGCCGTGGATCCCCTCGATTCGACGTCGCGGCTTCTGGCTCCCGAGCTCGTGGGCGAGGAACATTACAACATCGCCATGGAGGTAAAGCGGATACTTCAGCGCTACAAGGACCTCCAGGACATCATTGCCATTCTCGGGATGGACGAGCTCTCCGAGGAGGACAAACTCCTTGTCCAGAGGGCGCGAAAGATCGAGCGTTTCCTGTCGCAGCCTTTCTTCGTGGCGGAGCAGTTCACCGGTTTCCAGGGAAAATACGTAAAGCTCGAAGAGTCGATCAAGAGCTTCAAGGGGCTCATCAACGGCGAATACGACAGCCTTCCCGAGCAGGCCTTCTACATGGTTGGACCCATTGAAGAGGCGGTTGAAAAGGCGAAAAAACTCCAGGGTTAATTATTGATGAAAAAGATCAAGTGCAGCATCCTGACGCCTGACCGGTATCTATACGAAGGAGAGATCGCCTTTGCCGTTGTGCAGGCTTACAACGGTGAAATGGGATTCCTCGTTGACCACGCTCCCCTGATATCGGAACTGGGAATAGGCGAGACGCGACTCCAGGACGGCAAGACCACTGAATACTTCGTCATTGAAGGCGGCGTGGTGGAGATGCGCGACAACAAGCTGATAATCCTGGCAGAGAAGGCCACGAAAAAGGCTGAGCTTGACAAGAAGGAACTCGAGGAGAAACTGAAAGCCCTCAGGGATGAGAAGGAAAAAGAGATAAAGGCCTTTTCCAGCGAATGGCTGACGATTCAGAACGAAGAGGTACGCCTCAAGGCCAGGTTAAAGGTGGCGAGCAGATAAGCTTCATCAGGTTAGGAGTGAAACAAAAGGATGGCCCCCGGCCATCCTTTTTTGCATGAATATACGGGGGCGCCGGTACGACCGGATAGGGTAAAAATCTTGATTTATTTTGCCCATTCAACGATATTATATGTAGGATAATCCATGGACATGGGAAGTGGCGGATTTACGAAGAATTATGTCACGAAGCAGAATCCATGGATTGACCCGTGAAGAGAGGTGCGGGACCGGCAGGATGATGACGGGAATCCGCGCCTGGAATATGTAGATAAGGGGAAACAGCGCGAAGAAATGCCTGAAAATTCTGGACATCATTCCGGTAAAAAGTCCGGTGATCTGGTGATTTCCATACCTGAGCATGTGCGAAAGGGCCTGCCCGATACGTTATCCCTTGATGATATCGGGAGGATAGACCTGCGTGAGGCTGAGTCGATCGCTGACGAGGGCCTCCTATTCCTGAAAGAACATGACCTTATCGAGGGCCTCGATGATTTTGACCTCATACCATTGAAGAAGGAGCACGCACCGGCGGAGGACGTAAAGGCCGAAGGTATTCCCGCTAAGATCAGGGAGCGGCGAGAAGAGAAGGAACCGGTCTCGGAGGTGCCTTCCGAAATCCCTCCCGAAGAGGGAAAAGGCGAGACAACGGCAGTTGAAAAGGAAGATGCTGCGGAATCGCCTTCCGCGGCGATGGAACCTGTTCACGAGGAACGCGGCGAAGACAGGGACTGGGTCCCTATTGAGCAGCTGGACTGGATTGATGAGAAGGGGGGGAAATGGCTCCCGCTTGAGCGTATCGGTCCCGAAATGAAAAAAATCCATACGGGACCTGTCGATGAAGGTGGAAAAGCCGCTCCGCCCCTGCCACCGGTCGCGACATCGAAAGGAGAGAAGAGCGCGGATGCAGGCGCTACACCGTCGCGTGGTGAAGTGGCTCACGGTGCCGCGGATAAGCCCCGGATAATTGAAGGCTTTGTCGAAAGTGATGACGAATATGTGATATGGGATATGCCTGAAGGCGAAAGAACGGAAGGCGTGTCGATTCAGTCCGGCGAAGCCAAAACGGAAACACCCCTTGAGGAAGTGCCAACCCCGCATAAAGAGCCCGTGACCCGGGAAGGCCCGATTGCCGCTGGGGAAGCCGGGGATGTAAAAGCCGCGGAGGAACCGGTTTTACCGCCTGAGAAGGGAACGATCGAAGAAGCTGAGCCCGAGCAGGGGATTACGGGAGTTTTCTCTCCGGTGGAAACCACCGTTGTCACGGTGCCGACTGCCGTCGAAAAGGATGGGGGAAGAATCGACGAGGGCCAGGGTCTGGTTCCGGAAATGCCTCCGGAAGGGGTGCCGTTTGACGACGACGAGGAACCCCGCGTACACTTCATCGATGACAGGGAGCTGACTTCCCGGATTGAGGAAAAGGAAGAAAGACCCGGGATCGATCTGGAAAGGGTAACCAGGGGAATAGTGCAGTTTGAGGAGGCCCCGGGTTACATTCTTAGGGAGTCTGATCAAAGGTCGGACCGAGAGTTGATAGCCCATATCGCGAAGGATCTCGAGCCCGATTTCGAGGAGTTGTTCGTTGATCTGGATTATATTTACCGCGACGAGGAGATAGACTATATACACGCCGCGATAGTCGAGGAGGATTACAGCGACTACATACGGGAGATTGACGAATTTTCCGGAACGCGCGGAGGGGGCGTGGTGCCGGCAGCGGTGGAGCTCCTGGGATTAACGGCAGATGAGTTTGACACCATCGAGGACCTTCTTTTCAGTGATGAGCTCAGGGATGTCAACCTCTACGACCGCTATCATCTCTATGAATTCGGCGGGACTGAACGGACGGGGGGGCGATCTGAAAAACAGTGCAGGTATATGCTCCCGACGGAGGACAGCCTTGTTGATATAGAGAGGGATTCGATCGAGAGCGATGTTTCTTCGGGGAGCGCGTTGATTTTTGAAGAGGACGTCTCGCGCATCAGCGAGGAGCTCAAGATAAAAACCGGCAGAACTGATGTTGACGCGGTTGAGATCGTCGAGAGCGTTATCAGCCCGGAAATCGTTGCGGCAGTATCGGGAGAACCGGAGCCCCGGGAGACGGAAGCCCGGGAAGCCGTGGAGCCCGTCCTGCCGTTGTCGGCGAAGATGCCCGATGATGATATCGACGATATCACCGATCGCGTGATAATCCTTGATGACGAAGAGGACGTCGATCGTTTCATACGGGGCCTCCCGGAGCAGAAGCAAGTGGACATGAAGACGCTTTTAAGCTACCTCGACGGGCTTTTCGAGAAGCTTCCTGAAAGGGTAATTAAGAGATTCGCAAGCTCTGAGTATTTCGATCTTTACCTGAAAGTGCTCAACGAACTGGGTGTGTGATAATGGGATTGCTGGAAAAGGCGCTGCGCTATAAAAGCAGGATCAACAGCGGGGGGAAGCGGACTATCATGGATCGCATCGCGGGTCCCGCCGAAACGGGTGCCCCCGTTCCCGGAAGGGGAATGACCGGTGAAGGCGACGATGATCCCGGCGTCGAAATACTTCGCCTGGAACCAAAAGACCTTGTGGCGGTTGACGATGAGGGGCAGCCCCTGGACCCGGAAGATGCGGGTGATGCACCGCGGGGGAACGGCGAGAAAAGGGGTCCGGCGAAGGACGTGAAGGCGCCGAGATTTACGGGACTCGCAATGGATGATGACACTCCGGGAGAACCGTTTCTTCCGGACCATGCGGGGATCGAGGGACCTGGCAACGGACTTCTCGATTACATGGCCCTCCATGAATTAAGCAAGGACATTCTCGGAGCGGATTCCAGGGCGGATTTATTCGAGGTCATTCTCTTTTCTGTCATGGGACAGATAGGCGTTTCATCTTCCTCGATCATGGTGAGGGGCGATGAACGTCACGATGAATGGCAGATTGCCGAATCGAGGGGGGTGACCATAAACAGGGACGAGATTGATTTTCGTCCGAGGTCGGGTATACTCAGGGAACTCCTGGAAAGAAAAGCGATCATTGACATTGAGGAATTCAGGGAGGGCGCCAGCACCGGGGATGACTACTACACCTACATCGCAATTGACGCGCGCCTCCTGGTGCCCATCGCCTGGAAGGACGAAGTTCTCGGCGTCATCGTTCTCGGTAACAAGCTGACATCGGAGGAATATCCCGATGAGGAGAAGGAATTCCTCCGGGTGATCGCTGAATACGCGGCCTTCGCCTACCATGCCCTTGTGATGAAGGAAATGAATGAGACGGGAAGCGGACCCGGTTCCCATATCGCGGCGGCGGATCGCGTGCGGGGGAAAATCGCCCATGAGGCACAGATTGAAAAAATCAGGGATATCCTCATGGAAGAATTCAGGGATATGGGAATCGCCGGATACGGCATATTCACGGAGAGCGCGAGCGGAAGGGATTACGAGATCTTCGTGGCAGATCCCGATGATCGGCTTCAGTTGATGGGAACACGATTCAAGATAGCCGTTGGTTCGAGCTTCATCCAGGAGATAGCGAGGGCGGAGACCCCCATCCTTTTCAACGACCTCAGAAGATCCAAGACCCTTGTCGAGGTATTCAGCGATCTGCAGCTCGAGGAGATGTCGGTGCTCGACCTTTTCACCTTCAAACTCGGAGGGGAACTCCTGGGTTTCGTTATCGTGTATGATTTCGCGGATACGGCGAATCTCGATACCGTTCATGCGCGGTTGCTGAAATTCGTTGACTTCATTTTTCCCTATATCCATGTCGCCCGGGAGATAGAGTACGGAAGGGGGAACTACCTGGATACCATCGGCCGCGTCTACGCGAGGCTGGATGACGAGCTGGCGAATGCCCGCGAGCTCAGGATTCCCGTTACCGTGGTGCTCTTCACCATCAAGAATTTCAAGCGCTACCACGCGATGTTCGGCCGTGAACGGACAAGTGCGATGTTCGATCACCTTGAAAGATTCATGCGTTCGAGGATAGGGGAACGGGATTTTTCCGTTCGCTACGATCGACACAAGCTGCTCCTTGTGCTCCCGGGCAAGGACAGGAAGTACGCGACGCCCCTGGCGAACGCGATCTGCGCCGAAATGACGCGCGCCTACAGTACGCGGGAAGCGCAGCTTCTCATGACCTTTCTTTCCGCAGAGTATCCCGCTGACGGGTCCGACAGTTGCGCCCTTGTAGACGCGCTGAACTGATCGAGCCCCTGAAGGGAAAAAAACGGGATCCCATTCCGCGATGGATCAGTGTACCATGCTGAAAGACGGGTATTTCGTCGTTCCCGCAGGCACCTACCGTGTCGGCATTGACGCCCACCGGGTGATCGACCTTTGCACCCGGCACGGATCGCCGGGCGTGAAAATCGATTATCTTCTCACCTCCGCACCGTCCCATGAAATCGAGATCGATGCAGTTGCCATCTCAACGCGAACCGTCACGAGGGGCGAATTCGCGGCATTTATTTCAGAAACCGGGTACCGCACGGAATCCGAGAGGGAGGGCTGGGGATGGGTCTGGACCGATGGGCGGTGGCGGAAACGGGACGGGGTGAGCTGGCGCAGGCCCTTCGCCGCGAGTGATGAAAACCGCCTCGTTGCAGATGAGGGAATGCCCGTCATGCAGACAAGCTGGAATGATGCCTCCGCGTACTGTGAATGGCGATCGGCGAAAACGGGTAAAACCGTGCGTCTTCCCGGTGAGTCTGAATGGGAGATTTTCGCCCTTCTCTGCGGCGTGCCGGGGATGGAGGAAATCACGGCGTCAACCCGCCCCGCGGTGGCGCCGGAGGACTTTGCCGCGTCGCTTTCAAGCACCGGGATCGGTGGACCTGCGGGGACGGGTCTGCTCTGGGAATGGACGGACGACTGGTACGGGGCCTATCCCGGGGGTGAGGATCACGGGGATTTCGGAAGGGTGTACAGGGTCCTGCGGGGCGGATCCCTCCCGAGCCTTCCCGTTCAGCATGCCAGGGAATTCCGTCTTCGCAAGTGTCCCACGGCGCGGAGTCCCTACTATGGATTCAGGACGGCGCTCGTGGAAGCCACCGGCACGTAATGGTGAATTCCTCTCGTTCCGAAAAAAATCATTGTCATGGGCGGCATCACGTGGTAGCGTTTCAAAATGTCAGGAAAGCGCTCAGGAATAATCACCCCCGACGAACGATGGGATTTCCTCCTTGGCGATGCGGAGATCGCCCTCTACCTCCTCGATCCTGAAGGGCGCATCGCCTGGATGGGAAGCGCCATAAAGGGTATAACAGGCCACAGGCGTGATGACCTCCTGGGACGACCCTTTGATGAATTAATCTTTTCCGGGGAAGGGGAAGGAGACGGGATCGCCTCTCCGTCAGGGAAAGGAGCGACCCGCAGGAGGCACTGCATGCTCATCGGGGCCGATTCGGTGCCCGTGGCGTGCATCCTCATTTCGGTTGACTCCGAAGATGAATGGACCGCCGGCGTGATACTTCCCGCCCGCCCCCTCGACAGGGAATCGCGGGAAAAAATCAGGAAGTTCACCATGGCGGTAGAACAGAGCCCCGCCACGGTGGTAATCACTGACAGAAACGGGTCCATCGAGTACGTGAATCGGAAGTTCACCACCCTGACGGGCTACACCTTCAACGAGGTCATGGGACACAACCCGCGCATACTGAAATCGGGGCGGCAGGGACCGGAGTTCTACAGGGATCTCTGGACCACCATATCCTCGGGGAGGGAATGGAGGGGAGAGTTCCATAACCTGAAAAAAAACCGTGAATCCTACTGGGAATCCGCATCCATTTCACCGATAGTGAACGACAACGGCGAGATCACCCATTATGTTGCTGTCAAGGAGGACATTACCGGGAAGAAAACAGCGGAGGAAGCCCTCAGGGCGAGCGAGGAGCGTCTCCGGGAGCGAAACGATGAAATGGAGCGGGATATGCAGTACGCCAAGGCCATTGTTGGTCAGCTGCTGCCCGG
>CAZKPR010000095.1:0-13894 GCA_964554685.1 uncultured Leptospirales bacterium
CGCCAGATTCGTCTGGGGTCTCAAAATCGGCAACAGCGGCATCATCTTCATTCCCGAGTTCTCGACCTGGATACTGGTCCTGAGCTGCCAGCTGGTCATCGCGGCGGCGCTCTACGTGCTCTACCGGGTGTATGACTGAGTGTTCATAAAATAACAAGGAGAGGGTAGCATGAAAAGTACACTTCGGGGAAACAAAGCGGGTGTGTTCATCCTGTCCCTTTGCGTTGCAATCGCACTTGCCGTCGCGCCGGCGGAGGCTGAAAAGAAGGGCGGCGAAAAAGGGAAGAGAATCGAAAAGATGGCCGGGGATCGTAAACCGGACATTGACAAAGGCGGGAAACAGGACAGGCAGGACAAGGTAAAAAAGGAAAAGCGGAAAGAGAGGAAAGAGCAGGTCCGGAAGAACAAGGAAAAGGCCAGGGGACTTGAGCGGGCGATTGAGCGCCTCGAAGCGATTGCCACCAAGCTTGAAGAAAAGGGAAAGACCGACCAGGCGGCGAAGCTGAGGGAGAAGATCGCGCGCGCGAAGGAGAAGCTGGCGAAAAAGAAGGTTGCCCTAGATAAAGAGGCCGAAGCGGCTGAAAATGAAGAGGCGGAGGTTGAAGGAGATGAATAAACTCGTAGCGCTTTGCGTGGCTCTGATCGCGGTGTGCGCGTTTACCCTTGGCTGTTGCAAGAAGGACGCCGCGGACGAACTTTCCGTATCCCCCGACACCATAACGGAAGACAACGCCCTTGAAGAGGCGGACAAGGTACTCGAGGAGATCGAGAAGCTGTAGCAAAAAACCTCACTCGATGTTCCGGAATAAAGGGCCCCTGGCACAGCATCCAGGGGCCTTCCTGTTTCTGTTACCTATTGTCTCCTGTGGCCTTCTCCCGCCCAGAGAGGAGTACCATCATCCTTTCTCAGCTGTACCACAACGTCTCCTTTTTTAATGCTTTTCGCTATGATCGCCTTGCTGCCGTTAAATTCTATTCTCGAACCGACGATTTCAACCACGTCTCCCTTCGCGATCTTGATTTTCTCTTTAACGAAGAAATCAGGCCCGAGATGCGCGTCAACGTCTCCCTTCGCGGTCTTCAGGGTGACATGGATTCCTCCCCTCATGAAGGTAGCGATATTTACGACAGTGCCCTCGATCGTCTCAACCGTGTCACGGTCATACTTCATATATACCTTCATGCCGCCGCCGCAGCACTGCCGTGCATTCAGTATATCATTCATTAAAAGCGGAAGCGCCCCTGCGACAAGCAGTATTGATAGTATCTTTTTAATGATCATGGCATACCTCCTTATTATTTAGTTATTTATAATATACTTAAATATAATCTCCGGGTCAAGGGGTATAATGTATTTCTCATGTGTCAAAAATGTATTCCCTTGACGAATCCGCCACCGCGGAGGGCCCAACCCCTCCCGCCTACTCCTTTATCTCGCCCAGAGAGACCAGGGCCTCGCGGAGCTCCTCCCGGTGCCGGAGGCTCTCGAAGCGGCTGAAGAGGCTGTAGGCGCAGGGTACGACGAAAAGCGTGAGGAGCGTCGAGAAGAGGACCCCGCCGATCACCACGATGCCCATGGGCCGCGTGGTTTCCGCGCCGGGGCCGAGCGACATGGCCGGGGGAATCGCCGCGGCGATGGTGGCCACGGAGGTCATCAGGATCGGCCTGAGCCTGATGGGGCAGGCCTCCATGAGGGCCTCGCGGACCCCCATCCCCGCGACCCGCCGCTGGTTGGTGAAATCAACGAGCATGATGGAGTTCTTCTTCACGATCCCCATGAGGAGAAGAAGGCCGATCATGCTGTAGATGTTGAGGGAGATCCCCGTGAGGCGCATGGCCATGAGGGCGCCCGTGGCGCTGAAGGGAAGCGCCAGGAGGATGATGACCGGGTGGAGAAAGCTGTTGTACTGCGATCCCAGGATCATGTAGGCCACGATAATTCCAAGAATCAGGGCGAAGATGAGGCTCTCGAAGGACTCCCGGAAGGTCTCTGAGCTCCCGGAGAACACCACGTGGTAGCCCCGGGGGAGCACCGCGGCGGAGGTCTTCTCGATGAACGCCATGATGTCCGATTGCGAACTTCCCGGCGCGACGTTGGCGAACACGCTGATGGCCCTCTCGCGGTTGTAGCGCGTGATGGTGAGGTACGAGGGCCGCTCGGTGATGCTCACCAGGGAGGAGAGGGGGACCATCTCGCCGTGGATATTGCGCACCCTGATGCGGCTGATGTCGGAGGGCGCGCGGTTGTACTGGTCCAGGAGCTTGACGCGTATGTCGTTCCGCCGCCCCGCCTCGTCGGTGTACTTCCCCACGCGGAGGCTTCCCACGGCGGCGCTGATAGTGTCGGCGATGTTAGTGATGGTGACGCCCCGGGCGCTGGCGCGGCCCCGGTCGGGGGTCACCTTGATCTCCGGCATCCCCATCTGGTAGTCGCTGTCAATATCGGTCACCATCCCCGACTTCTCCATGGCCGCCATGATCTTCTTCGAGTAATCGGCGAGCCTGAGCCAGTCGGGCCCCTGGACGGAAAACTCGATGGGGTAGCCCCGCCGGGCGGAGAAGCCGGCCTGGGAGGGGTCCATGATCGTTACGACGGCCGTGCCGGGTATTTTCCTGAACTGCTCGCGGATGAATCCCATGAACTCCTGCTGGGTGGGGCGCTTCCGGAAGGGAGGCGTAACGGGCCGTTCATCCCTGTCCGCCAGCGTCACGTATATCCTTCCCTCGTTCACCAGCCCTCCCTGGAATCCCCCCACGGCGCACATAAAGGTCCTGACCTCGGGGCGCGATCCAAGTATCGCCTCGGCCTTTTTGAACACGCCGTCGGTGTATTCCAGGGACGACCCCAGGGGGGTCCGCATGGTCACCATGAAGATACCCTGGTCCTGGGGCGGCACGAATTCCTTGCGCATCCCCAGGAGCAGGAGGAGCGAGAACGCGAAGATTGCGAAGGCCGTGACCACGACCTTCCCGCGGTTGTCCAGGCACCAGGCGAGGACCCGCCGGTACGCCGCGGAGAGGGCGCCCATGATCCGGTCCATGGCCGCCTCCATCCTGGTCTCCTCTCCCCTCTTGAGAAGCTGGGAGCACCGCATGGGCGTCAGCGTCAGCGCCTCCAGAAGGGAGATGAGGACCGCCACGGACATGGTGACGCCGAACTGGAAGAAGAACCTGCCGATGATCCCCTCCATGAACACCACGGGGAGGAAAATGGCCAGGATCGCCAGGGTGGTGGCCGTGGCGGCCGGGGCGATCTCCCGGGCCCCGACGATGGCCGCCTTCACGCGGGTCATCCCCGCCTCGAAATGGCGCACGATGTTTTCCATCACCATGATGGCGTCGTCCACGACAATGCCGATCACCAGTGAAAGGGCCAGGAGGGTGAAGGTGTTGAGGGTAAAGTCCAGAAAGTAAAGGATAATGAAGGACCCCACGAGGGACGTGGGTATCGCCAGAATGACGTTGAACGCCGAGCTCCATGAGCCGAGGAACACCCAGCAGACCAGGGAGGTCAGGATCACCGAGAGCATCAGGGTGAAGAGGAGCTCCTCCGTGGCCTCCTCGATGAACTTCGTCGCGTCGAAGGAGATGTTCATCTTCATCTTTTCGGGAAGAAGCCCCGAGGCGTTGAGCTCCCTGATGCGCTCCTTGACCGCCCGGCCCACGGCGACGGCGTTTGAGCCGCGCTGCTTGATGACGCCCAGCCCCACGGCGGGCTCGCCCCTGAAGCGGGAGAGGCGCCGCACGTCCGCCAGGCCCTCCTCGACCCTGGCCACCTGGCCGAGTCGGATCGGCTTCCATATCGGCTCGCCGCCCCTCCTGGCGATGATCAGGTTCTCGAACTCGGCAGGCGTCCGGGCCTCGCTCAGGACCCTGACGTTGGATTCCCGCGGCCCGCTGAAGATGTACCCCGAGGGGGTGAGGGTATGCTGGCTCGTGACGGTGTTGATGACGTCGTCCACGGTGATTTCCAGGCGCGCCATGGCGTCGGTGTTGAGCCAGATCCGCATGTTCGGGTCCACGTAGCCGCCCAGGCGCACGTCGCCCACCCCCTCGATGGTGGTGATGGTGTCCTTGAGGCGGTCGCGGACGAAGAGGATCTTGCTCCTCTGGTCCGTGTCGCCGCTCAGGGAGGTATACATGATGGGACGGTCCTCGGGGTTCGATTTGGTTACGATGGGGGGGTCGATGTCCGAGGGGAGGTTCCTCTGGGACTGGAGGATCTTGGTCTGCACCTCCTGGAGCGCCGAGTCGATGTCCCGGCTCAGCTCGAACTCGATGGTGATGGTCGAGAGGCCCTCCATGGACACGGAGCTGACGTTCCGTATCCCCTCGATGGTCATGACCGCGTCCTCCAGGACGTCCGCCACGGTTGACTCCATGGTCTCCGGCGAGGCCCCCTGCCAGGTGACCCTCACGGAGAGCACGGGGAAATCGACGTCGGGAAGCTGGCTGATGCCCATGCGGCTGAAGCCGATGGCGCCGAAGAGGATCAGGCCGGCCATGAGGATCCAGGCGAAGACCGTGTTCTTGATCGATATGTCGGAAAGCATCATGACAGCGGGCACCGTCCCTCGCGTTGCTGCAACCGGCGCCTCTCCCGGAGGCATCCGCCCCCCCGAGCGCCGGATCACCATACCTTCCTATACATTGAATCACGATTTGCAATTACAATAATTGCCGGCCATGAAAAATATACATTTCATGAAATAGTATTGCCAGATTCACGCCTTCCGCGATAAGCTTGGCCCGCGCGTGAAGCGGGATCCCGCCACCCGGCGCGGACAGGGGAAGCCCCGGGTCGGATACGGGAAGATCGCGCCACCGCGCCATGTACCAAGGAAGGAAAACCGAGGCGTCGATTCAATGAAATCACTACGCACCCGCCCGGGGAACCCGGGCCGGAACGGAATTGTCCGTCATATCACCGCTATCGCTCTCATGATTGCGATTCCCGCCCTGCACGCCGCCGCGGAGCCTTCCCGCGACGCCGTGAGAACAATGCTCCGCGAGGTCACCGGCATCACCGAAGACGACATCAGGTCCGCCAGGGAGGCGCGGGAGCTTGCCCTCTTCGACGCCTACGCCCTGGCGGTGTTCAACACCGAGGTCATGGCCATCGAGGGCGAGCACTCGGTCCAGGCGAGGCTCAGGAAGGAGCAGGCCATCACCTCCTTCCTCCCCACCCTTTCGCTCCGGGCGAACAAGTCCTACCCCGAGATGAAAGAGCGCTACGTATCGGCCTCGCGTTCCATGGTGAGCCTCGTGGCCCGCCTTCCCGTCATGACGGGCCTCGACGAGGCCTCGCGCATCGCCTCCTCCTCGGCCGAGGTGAAGATGCGGCGCATGGAGCTCCATGACGCCGCGGGGCGGCTCCTCGTCGACGTTGCCGCGGCTTTCTACGACGCCCTGCGGATCGAGGAAAGCCTCAGGAACAGCGAGGAGATGCTCGGCCTCCACGAGAGAATGCTCCGGGAGCTCGAGCGGCGCGTCGCCATCGGCCGGAGCAGGCGGAGCGACGTCCTGAGGACGCGGGCGCAGATGTACCGCCTCGAGGCGGACATCACCTCCCTCAAAAACGGCCTGGCCCACGCCCGGGTCGTCCTGGAAAACCTCCTCGGACCCCGGGATAAGTACGCCCTGAAGGAAGGGACAGAGCCCCCCCCGCCCGGCTTCACCGCGGGTGACGCGGACTCCCTGGCGGAGAAGAGGTGGGACGTGAAGGCGGCGCGGGAGCGGATCGACTACGCCCGGGCCGGCGTGCTCTCCGCCCTGGGCCTGCACCTCCCCTCGGCCTACATCGAGGGGGGCTACATGCTCTACCAAGAGAAGGCGGACGCGCCGAGGTGGGAACGGGCGCTCCAGGCGTACCGCTCCCCCACCAGCCTCCTGACCCCCACGCGGTACCGGGACCACTACGTGTCCCTGGGGGTCGAGGTGCCGCTTCTGGGCCCCGACGTCACTTTCGCGAAGACCCGGGAGGCCCGTTCGGTGAAGAGGCAGGCGGACCTGGGCCTCTCCATGGCGATCCGCCTGGCCCGCCAGGACATCATCGACGCCTACCAGACCTGGGAGAGCTCGCAGAAGGAGTTGGAGGCCTTCCGCCGCGCCCTCGAGGCGGCGGAGCAGAACAACCGCACGGTCTCGGCGGAGTACCGGATGAACCTGGTGACGATCCTCGACGTGCTCACTTCCCTCACCTCGCTCCAGGACGCGAAGGACGACTACCGGCGCGCTCTCCTCCAGCACCGCCTGGACCGCATCCGCCTGGGGGTCGCGGCGAACGAATGGCACGGCGGCACGACGGCCGTGTTGAAAAACCCCGGCGCGGGTGCCGCCGGGGAATAGATAGCACACCGGGCCCCGAGGCGAGCGAACCCGTCATGGCCGGTAATTCCTGAGACAAATCAGATCATGGTTGAAGTATGTTTTTCCCCAACCCGGGGCGTCCGGATGCGGATGAACCACCCATAGGCCGAAACGGCATTATCTGAAAAATGCATTGAAATAATTGTTTCATGCGTATACTGTGGGCCATCGTAGCGGAAGGAGGAGCCCATGAAAAAGCTGGCATTGATCCTCGTCGCGATCATCGCCGTCGCGGGATGCAAGAAATCCATCACCGGGCCGGAGAGGGACGAGCTTCTCAAGGCAGCCGACCCGATCACGGATTCGATCATGGCAGGGTACAACGGCGGCAACTACATTCTTTATTCGAAGGATTTCGACGAGCAGATGAAGAACGCCCTCCCTGAGAACGTCTTCATGCAGACGCGGGAGCAGATCATGGAAAAGATCGGGGCGTACAAATCGAGAGTCGTTACTGAAACCTATAAAAAGAACCAGTATTCCATCGTGGAGTACACAGCGGAGTTCGAGAACGAAAAGGAAGTGAATGTCAAGGTTGTCCTGGGCAAAATAAAGGACGCGTACCTCGTCTCGGGCCTCTGGTTCAATTCGCCGAAGCTCAGGAAATAGTGCGCAGTGCGCCGGGGGGGATCGGCGTCCCCCCCGCCCATGCGCTACTTGTAGCAGGCCTCGATCCGGTCCCCGTACTTATCTAACACCGCGCGGCGCTTCAGCTTCATCGTCTGCGTGAGCATGCCGTTCTCGAGGGTAAAGGGCTCCGTGGTGAATATGAACTTTTTCGGGAGCTCGTAGCCGCCGTAGCTCCCCTTGATGGCGTCGACGATCTCCTTCTCGAGGAACGCCGCGGTTTCGCTTCGCTTCACCAGTTCCTCCGGGTCCGCCGGGAGGCCGTTCTTCTCGGCCCATTTTTTCAGGGCCAGGAAGTCGGGCACCACGATGCAGACGTTGTAGGCGCGGTTCTCGCCGTAGATCATGGCGTTCTCGACGTAGTGGTTGAGCTTGATATCCTCCTCGATGGAGGCGGGAAAGACGTACTTCCCGTTCTCGAGCTTGAACTGCTCCTTGATGCGGCCGGTGATGTAGAGGAACCCGTCCTCGTCAAGGCGTCCCCGGTCTCCCGTGCGGAACCCTCCGTCGGGGGTCATCACCGCCGCCGTGGCCTCGGGCTTCTTGTAGTAGCCCTGCATCACGTTGGGGCCGTAGATGATGATCTCGCCGTCCTTCGCCCCGGGCTCCACCACGGACTGATCGATGACGATTCTGCATTTATCGATGGCCTTTCCCACGCTGCCGATGCGCCAGGCGTCGAGACCGTTCATCGTCGCGGCGGGTGTGGTCTCCGTGAGGCCGTAGACGTCGTAAAGGGGAACGCCGATGTCCCAGAAGAAGTGGGAGATCTCCACGTTCATCGCGGCGCTCCCGGTCATGGAGCCCTTGAGACGCCCCCCCAGCTTCTGGCGGACCTTGCTGAAGACGATCCTGTCGGCGATGGCGAACCTGAGGTTAGTTTTGAAGTCGGATTTCCCCTGGGCGGCGAGCTCCCGCTTCTTCTTCGCGGCCTCGACGCCCATGACGAAGAGCTTCCGGGGAAGCCCCCCCTCCTCGTTCATCTTCGTCCAGAGGCCGTCGTACACCCGGTTGAAGACCCGGGGCACGGCGATGAGGAACGTGGGTTTCACCTTGGCGATGTCGTCCACTATGGTGGTTGCGCTTTCCGCCAGGCCGCTCGAGGCGCCGATCTGGCAGAAGGTGAGCATCTCACCCAGGCCGTACGCATGGGCCCAGGGGAGGATGTTCAGGGTGCGCTCGTCCTTGTCGAACCGGGGAAACATCTTGATCCGCGCGTGGGAGTTGCTCGAGAGGTTGCCCTGGGAGAGAAGCACGCCCTTCGGGTCCCCCGTGGTGCCCGAGGTGTAGATGAGCACGCCGATCACGGACTGGTCGGGCTTGATGCTCGGCACGGGCTTCTCCGCCCCCTTCTTCTCGAGCTCCTTCATGGTGTCGGGGCCGTCCCCCTCCATGACGATGACCTTCTCCAGCTTCGGCGAGGAGGAGATGATGTCCTTGATCTTTTCGTATATCTCCCTCTTCGATACGAAGAGGACTTTGACGTCCGCGTCGTTGATGATGTATTTCCATATCTGGACCAGCTCGGCCTCGTACATGGGAACGAAGCGCGCCGCCAGGCCCCCCGTGGCGAAGAAGGCCACGGCCCAGTTGACGCTGTTGTTGGATATGATGCCCACGGCGTCGTCCTTTTTTATCCCGAGCTGGGCCAGGCCGGCCCGGCAGTTGTCCACGCGGGCGCCGAAATCAGCGTAGTTGATCCACTCATACTCGCCCTTGCTGTTTTTCTCGCCCAGGAAGGGGCGCTTCGGGTACTGCGCCACCGAGTTCTCAAGGAATGCGACTACATTGTCAGGTTTGTCCAGTTCGTACATGGGTCCTCCCGTATGAATAGTAAGTATATGGCGCTGACGGCTGAACAGCGTTCTTTTAAAAGAATAACGTTCGTCATTTCCGCCCGGCCGGCCGGAGTTGGCAAGAAATAATTTCCAATGTTTCGCATTTTAACGGAAAACAGGGAGTGAAATCATGCCGGGGAGAGGCCCCTTGACGGGGGAGGCGGTCACGCTCTTTCGACAGGGGACCATGGCGTCACTTTTCGCTGCGAATCAGCCCCAGGACCGAGGGAATGATAAAAAACGGGAGGTAGGCCATGGATATCTCGACAACCGCATCATACCCGAGGGCCAGGAATTCCACCGCGGGAGAGGCTCTTCGCAGGGAGGCGCCGCCGGTCTCTATCCATCTCGTGCCGGCGGCATACTCGGCCGCGGTCCACACCGATGCAAAGAGTATCATGACCAGGAGCATGGCGACACCCCTCTTCCTCGACCGGGAATCCGATCCGAAAAGCCAGGCGGCGTCCACGGCGACCATCAGCGCCATGTACATGACTGAAAGCGACGTGAACATGTCTCTCCTGGAGGGGACCTGGCCCCCGACCTCCGTTACGGCGCTATCCTGGGCGAGGACGAGAAGGACGATCACGCAGAGGAACCCGGTGAAAGCCGCGCCCCAGTTTTTACTCCCGCCGCCGCCGATGATCCTGTCGCCGAAGAAAATCCCGATGATGGCCACGGCCGCTCCCTCGGAAGCCCCCCGGAGCGCGGCGGAAAAGGCCATCGGGAGGGGCGCGCCGAAGAGGCGGGCCTCCGCGATGGCGCGAACCCCCCGGGCCTGGATGAAGAGCTCGACGCCGGTCCAGACGATGAATCCCGTCAGGAATATCCAGAGGTAGTCCCCGCGGCCCCTCGTCCTCCAGTCGTACAGGCAGGCGGCGAGGGCGATCACTCCCATGGCGAGCTTTATCTCGAAGTTCGTGCCGAATGAGCCGCCCCGGATCATGTATATCGTTTCATTCATGGAGTTACTCCCCCGTGCGATCACCATTCACCAGGGCATAACGATCATTTTCCCGCCTGGTACTGCGCCAGGGCCTGGGAGATTATCTCCTTCCGGTAGCCGACATAGACGCGGTCGCCCATGATGAACACCGGCACGGGAATCTCCTTTTTCACGGTGGTGGTGGCGGAAATCCTCTTCTCGTAATAGGGGACCCCTCTCACGGCGACGAAGGCGTGCGCCGTGCGGCCCTCGTAGATGAAGCGCCCCCCCTTCGTCCGTGTCTTGATGTCCTGGAGCAATCGCACCAGGAGGGCCATGTTACGCCGGTGAAGATCGGTCACCCGGTTCATGGCGTCCCGCACCTCGTAGGTCCGAAGCCGCAGGCGGGGATGGCGGGCCAGCATGGCGGGGAGCTCGCCCGCGGCCTGCGTGCAGACCGGGCATACCCCGCTCGTGAAGAAGTGGACCTGGAGGATCCCGCCGCTCGAGGCGTCGCCTCCCCGGGGCGCCGCTGTCGCCGCAAGGATAAGGCACGCCAGTACTGCCGGTATTTTTTTCATCACACGCTCCTTCTTGCCGTTCAGCGGGGGGTGACAGGCTCCTCGCCGGGCTTCCATCCCGCGGGGCAGTAACCCCCGCTTTTCCCCACCGATACCGCGGCCGACAGCTTCCGGAGAAGCTCGTCGGCGCTCCGGCCTATCGAGTCATGGTGCACCTCGAAGGCGACGACGGCGCCCTCCGGGTTGACGATGAAGCTCGCCCGGTATGCCGTCCCCTCCCCCTCGTTGTAGACGCCCATGGCGCGGGAGAGCCGCCCGTTCCGGTCCGCCAGCATCGGGTAGGCGACCTTCGCCAGGGATTCCTCGTGGCGCCGCCAGGCCCGGTGCACGTACGCCGAATCAGTGCTGACGGCGAGAATCTCCGCGCCGAGGCTCCTGAATTCGGGATAGTAATCGGCGAGCTCCTTCAGCTCCGTGGGACACACGAAGGTAAAATCAGCGGGATAGAAAAAAAGTACGACCCATTTCCCCCGGTACTCGGCGAGGTTGATCCTGGTGACGTTGCCGTCATGGAAGGCATCCACCGCAAGGGACGGCATTTCGGTACCGATGGCGGGCGCGCCGGCGCCCCGGGCGCGCTCCGCGGTGGTGACCGGCATCTCCCCGGAACCGGAACAGCAAAGCGCGAGGAACAGCAGGGGTGCGGAGACGGCTGCGAATCGCTTCATGGCGCTCCTCCCGTGGGGCGTCACATCACGGGACACTGGGCGGGCGTTTAGCAAAACCGCGATTGGCTCCCTGCCCCACCAACGTACTATGCATGGCGCTCCGGCGCGGTAAATTAAAAAAAACCCCGATCCGTGCACGGGGGTAAAAAAAATGCAGGATTCCCCCGCTCCCCGCGCTGCGGCGATCACGCGCCGGCGGACTAAAAATTACCAATAATTACACTTTCTTACCATATCGGATTCCATCTAACTTTTATGATATACTTTATACTGTTATGCGACACGAAATAACGGATTATGTGACGCGATTCATGCAAATTTTTCTTGCATAAAACCCTTATACATAAAAATTTCATATCAGGTCCTTCCTTCCCCCGCATCGGGAAAGGAAGAATACAAACTGAATCAATCATCGAGCATATCTCAGGAGGTACCGTATGCCCGTTTCCCGGAGAGATTTTCTCAAGCTCACGGGAATGACCACCGCCGGGGCGTTCGTTGGCGGCACGTCATTTCTCACCGGCTGTAAATCGGCCGACAAGCTGAGCGGCGCGAAGGAATCAACCACCATATGCCCCTACTGCGGGGTCGGGTGTGGACTGATCGTGTCGACCAGGGGCGGAAAAATAATTAACATCGAGGGGGACCCCGATCACCCGATCAACCAGGGGTCGCTCTGCTCCAAAGGGAGCGCCCTCTATCAGGTTGAATTGAACAAGCGCCGTCTCGAGAAGGTCAAATACAGGAAACCCTTCGGGACCGAGTGGCAGGAGATCTCCTGGGAAGATGCGGTAAAGAAGATGGCGCGCCGCCTCAAGGACACGCGGGACGCCACTTTCGTGGAAAAGGAGGGCGCCACGACGGTGAACATGACCCCCGCCGTGGCGAGCCTGGGAGGCGCCGCCCTCGACAACGAGGAATGCTACGCCCTTACCAAGTTCATGCGCACCATGGGGGTCACCTATCTCGAGCACCAGGCTCGTATTTGACACTCCGCCACGGTCGCCGGTCTGGCGGCCTCCTTCGGACGGGGTGCAATGACGAACCACTGGATAGACCTGAAGAACTCCGACGTGATCCTCATCATGGGGAGCAACGCGGCGGAAAACCATCCCATTTCCTTCAAATGGGTGATCAAGGCGATGGAGGACCGCGGCGCGAAGCTGATCGTCGTGGACCCGCGCTTCACCAAGTCCGCCTCCCTGGCGTCGATCTACGCGCCGCTTCGGAGCGGCTCCGACATCACCTTTCTCGGGGGTATGATCAACTACGCCCTCCAGCGCAACCGGATCCAGAAAGAATACGTGGTGGAGTACACCAACGCGGCATATCTCGTCGATCCGGGTTACGCGTTCAACGACGGGCTCTTCTCCGGCTACAACGCGGGGAAGCGCTCCTATGACAAGAAGACCTGGGGCTACCAGCTCGACGAGAGCGGCGTGCCGAAGCAGGACAAAAAACTGGAAGACCCGCGCTGCGTCTACCAGCTCATGAAGGCCCATTACGGCCGCTACACCCCCGAGATGGTGGAGCGGGTCACCGGCTGCCCGAAGGACACCTTCCTCAAGGTCGCCGAGATCTTCACCTCGACGCACAAGGCGGACCGGGTCGCCACGATCATGTACGCCATGGGGATCACCCAGCACACCGTGGGCACCCAGAACGTGCGGGCCTTCTCGGTCCTCCAGCTCCTCCTCGGCAATATCGGCCTGGCGGGGGGCGGGATCAACGCCCTGCGCGGCGAGTCGAACGTCCAGGGTTCCACGGACCACGCGCTCCTGTTCCACATCCTCCCCGGCTACCTTCCCTGCCCGAGCGCGAAGGCCCATCCGACCTTCGCGGAGTACGTGAAGAAGGCCACGCCGGTGACCAATGACAAGATGAGCATCAACTGGTGGTCCAACAGGTCAAAATACCTGGTGAGCCTTCTCAAGGCGTGGTACGGCGACAGCGCCACGAAGAAGAACGACTTCTGCTACGACTGGCTCCCGAAGACCTTCAAGAACCAGTCCTTCATGGTCCTCTTCGACGACATGTACAAGGGCGCGATCAAGGGTGCCTTCTACATGGGAACCAACCCCGTGGTGGGCGGCCCGAACTCGAACCGGATCGCCTCGGCCATGGAAAAGCTCGACTGGCTCGTCGCCGTGGACATCTGGGAGACCGACTCCTCGATCTTCTGGAAGCGCCCCGGCGTGAATTCCCAGCAGATCAAGACCGAGGTCTTCCTCCTCCCGGCGGCGGCCTCCGTTGAAAAAGAGGGAAGCGTTTCCAACTCGGGCCGCTGGGCCCAGTGGCGCTACAAGGCGGTGGATCCCCCCGGGTTGGCCAAGACGGACCTGGATATCCTCGACCTTCTTTTCAAGGAGGTTAAAAACCTTTACGCCAAGGAGGGAGGAAAATTCCCGGATCCGATACTCAAATCCACCTGGAATTTCACCCCCGAGGGTCACCACGAGGCCGACCCCCACATGGCGGCGAAGGAGATCAACGGCTACACCTGGGCCGACAAAAAGCAGATGAAGACCTTCGTTGACCTGAAGGACGACGGTTCCACGGCCTGCGGCAACTGGATTTATTCCGGCTGCTACCCGGGGAAGAACATGATGGCGCGCCGCGGGACCAAGGACCCGGGCAAGCTCGGCATGTTCCCCGAGTGGTCATGGTGCTGGCCCGTCAACCGGCGCGTCATCTACAACCGCGCCGCCGTGAACCGGGAGGGCGAGCCCTGGTGCCCGGACCGCCCGATCATCCGGTGGACCGGCAGCAAGTGGAAGGGCGATATCGTCGACGGCGGCCCCAAGGCGGGCCCCAGGGACAAGAACCCCTTCATCATGAACGCCGAGGGAGTGGGGCGCCTCTTCGCCGCATCCCTGGCCGACGGTC
>CAZKPR010000096.1:0-13885 GCA_964554685.1 uncultured Leptospirales bacterium
GGGGACCTTCCTCTCGTAGACCCTGATGCCCGCGCTCTCCCTGATCAGCCTCCATTCCGTGGCGGCATCGGACAGCGCGAGGAATCCCGCAAGGAAACACAGGCACAGGGCGGCGGATCTCTTCATGTGGAACCTCCCTCCAGGCGACAATCAGGTCACTGCACTACTAATTAAGCATGTTCCATGCCATAAATGGCACGGGAAAGAATAAAGCCATTCAATGCATGGTTCCGCAAAAAAAATGACGGAAACCGGCAATCACAACAGGGGGTACCCTCTCTATTGTTCCCTGTGGCGCTGTTTCCGCACGCGAATACGACCATCCCGGCGCCTCCCGTCACGGGTATACTTGCGCCCCTGTCCCAAAAGTGATCACCTGTCCCGGAAACGGGACAGGATTCCCTTCGCGCCGCGTGCCCCGGCGCGGATCATCAGGAGAAATATCCTTTACAAATGGCCCGCCGGACCCCATGATCCAGATTCAGGCGCCGCGCGCCAAAGGAGTGAACATGATAGTACTGGTCATGAACTGCGGGAGTTCCTCCCTTAAATACGAGCTCTTTGATCTCGACAGGGATGAATCGCTCATGCACGGCTCCGTGTCCAGGATCGGCATGAAGGGGTCGACGCACGCCTGGTCAGGCCATGGAAACGACGCCTCCCTTCCCGTGGAAGCGGCGGATCATGATGCGGCACTCCGCACGGTCCTCGAGAGCCTTACCGGAGCCCAGGGCGCGCCGATCAGGGACCTCGCGGCAATCGGCGCCGTGGCCCATCGCATCGCCCACGGAGGATCGTCCTACCGCGGCCCCGTGGTGATCGACGAAAAGGTCATCGGGGAAATCCGCCGACTGGTCCCCCTCATGCCCCTGCACCACCCCGCCATGCTGGCGGGGATCGAGGCGTGCCGCGCGGCACTTCCCGGCGTGCCCCACGTCGCGGTCTTTGACACCGCCTTCCACGGCACCATTCCCGACGAGGCCGCGATCTACGGGCTTCCCTACGAGTATTTCACCCGCGGCATCCGCCGCTTCGGCTTCCACGGGAACTCCCACGAGTACGTGGCCATGAAGGCATCGGAATACCTGGAAACCCCCCTCAGGAGGCTGAACATCATTTCCTGCCATCTCGGCAACGGCGCGAGCGTCTGCGCCGTCGAGCGGGGGAACTCAGTCGACACCTCCATGGGCTTCAGCCCCCTGGAGGGCCTCATCATGGGAACCCGCGTGGGGGACCTCGATCCCGGCATCATCCCCTACCTGATGCGGACCGAGGGAATGGACCTGGAGACAGTCGAGGACCTCCTGAACAGCCGCGGGGGGCTCCTGGGCATCTCCGGCGTGAGCTCCGACATGCGCGAGATCCTCGACGCCGCGGAGAAGGAACACCCCCGGGCCCTTCTCGCCGTGAAGGCCTTCTGCTACCGCATCAAGCGCCACATCGGCGCCGCGGCGGCGGTCATGGGGGGCGCCGACGTCCTCGTCTTCACCGGGGGCATCGGCGAGAACAGCCGGGGAGTCCGCTTCCGCTCCCTCCAGGGCATGGAGAGGCTCGGCTTCGCCGTGGACCCCGTGCGCAACGGCCGGTGCGCCCTGAGCGCCGCGGAACCGGTGTACGACATCGGCGCGCGCCATTCCACCGTCCATATCCTGGTCATCGCCACGGACGAGGAGCTGATGATCGCGCGGCAGTGCGCCCGGGCCCTGGACTTCACGCGCTGCATCCGCCGGGACGCCCTTTCGACGGACCGGCGTCCCATCCGCGTGGGGGTATCCGTGCGCCACGCCCACCTCTGCCCGAAGGACGTCGAGGCCCTCTTCGGGAAGGGGCGCACCCTCACGGAGAAGTCCCGCCTCTACCAGGATTCGGAATTCGCATCGGAGGAAACGGTCAACCTAATCGGTCCCCGGGGCCGGGTCGACAACGTCAGGATCATCGGGCCCGAGCGGGCGAAGACCCAGGTGGAGATTTCCCGCACCGAGGAATTCCAGCTCGGCATCGACGCCCCGGTGCGGGAATCGGGGGACCTGGAGGGCACTCCGGGAATCATCCTCGAGGGCCCGGCGGGGCGCGTCGAGATCCCCGAAGGGGTGATCTGCGCGATGCGCCACATCCACATGTCCCCCGAAGACGCCGGGACCTACGGCGTCAGGGACAGGGACACGGTCATGGTGAAGATCGAGGGAGAGCGGGAGCTGATCTTCGGCGACGTCATGGTGCGCGTCAAGCCGGCGTACCGGCTGGAGATGCACATCGACACGGACGAGGCGAACGCCGCCGAGCTCCCCCCCGTGTCGGAAGGCTACCTGGTGCGCATCGAATCGCGCTGCTAGGGAGTGCCGCTCTCGCGGTGAATGGCGTACTTCCGGAGCTTGTTGAAAAGCGTCGATTTCGGCAGGCCCGTCATCTCGGCCGCCCTTCTCACGTTTCCCCCTGAAAGGCGGTACGCCTCGGCGAGAAACTCCCGCTCGATCTTTTCGATCTCAGCGCCCACGTCGCACCCGTCACGCAGGACATTCTCCATGTAGGCCTTCATGGCCGAATGGAAATTTATCGTTCCCGGCGCCCCGGCCGCGGCGTAGATCGCCTTGCAATCGTCGGCGGACACGGTGTCGGAATCGGTCATGACGAGGACCCGGTGCACCAGGTTCTCGAGCTCCCGCACGTTGCCCCGCCACTCCCTGGACATGAGGAAGCGCATGGCCGACACCGTGAATTCCAGTCCGCGGGAACCGGTGTAATCGTGCTTCTCGATGAAGTGGCTCACCAGGAGGGGTATGTCCTCCCGCCGGTCGCGCAGGGGCGGTACCAGAATGGGAAGCCCGTTGATACGGTAGTAGAGGTCCTCCCTGAATTCGCCCCGGGCGATTTTCTCCTCGAGGTTCTGGTTTGTCGCGGCGATGATCCTCACGTCGACCTTCACGGCGGACTCCCCACCGACCCTCTCGAATTCCCGCTCCTGGAGCACCCGGAGGAGCTTGGTCTGGAGGCCCGGGCTCATGTCTCCGATCTCGTCGAGGAAGATGGTGCCGCCATGGGCCATCTCGAACCGTCCCTTTCGCCGTCGGTCCGCACCGGTGAAGGCGCCCTTTTCATGGCCGAAGAGCTCGCTCTCCAGGAGCTCCGAGGGAATGGCGGAACAGTTCATCTTGACGAAGGGACGGTCCCGCCTGGGCCCCAGGGAGAAGAGTGCGTCGGCAACAAGCTCCTTCCCGGTGCCGCTCTCGCCCCGGATGAGAACCGGCAGTGCCGCCCCCGCCGCCTTGCCGATAACGCGGAACATTTCGCGCATCACGCGGCTCGCGCCGATGATGCCGTGAAAGTGTATGGACGAATCGATTTCCTCGCCGAGATACACGCTCTCGCTCTTCAGCTCCTCGAGGAGCCTCGAGTTCCTGATCGATATCGCCGCCTGCTCCGAAAGCACCCCCAGGAGCCGGGCGTCGTGCTCCGTAAAGGCGCTCCCGCCGCGCCGCGCCGCCACCAGGACGCCGGCGCGCTCCCCGTCAAGCTTCACGGGAGCGGCCATGAGCCGCTTGATTGATACTCCCTTCAGAAGCTTTTCAAGGCGGCCATCCGCCGTCGCGGTTTCATCCGGGACGATCGCCACGGCCCCGCCCCCCTCCGCGACGAGCCGCGCGATCTCCCGCTCATGCCCCTTTTCATCCTTCCGCTCCAGCGGTCCCGCTTCCGTGATGATCTCCATCGTCCCGTCCCCCTCGCCGGTGACGGCGACGAAGCACCGTTCGGCCTGGAGGAGCTCCCCCGTTTCCCGGGCGATGTTGGCCAGAGTTTTCGAGAGTTCCTCGCGGGAGGAAATCTTGCGGCCGATTTCCATGAGCGAGGTCATCTCCCGGAGGTGCTTCTCCCCCATGCGGTACCGCGCGAAAATGTAGTCCCGCATCATCCGGGAAAAGGCGATGCCCATGACCGACACCAGGAGGAGGAAGGCCATGCGATCCGTCACCTGGATGAAGTCCACGGCGATCCTGTGAAAGGCCAGGTCGAACCAGGCAAGGCCGGCGATCACGGCTGCGCTGAGACAGAAAGCGAAGATGGTGTATCGGTAGCGGTGGCGGATCCCTCCGCTGAAGCAGACAAGGTAGAGTATGATGACGAGGGGATCTTGCATTACTCCCCGGTGGCTCAGCGTATAGAAGGAGAGGGTGACGATGCTCAGGGTTACGAAGGAGGCGTCGAGGAAGAGGGTCACGAAACCGATCCAGGGGCGGTAGAGCCCTCTCCGGAGAGCGGCATACACAAGGAGCGCCGCGGCGGACATCACCGTCCACTTCCCGATGCTCATGAGCCAGTAGGAGGGGAGGAGATAACCGAGTAAAAATCGAAGGGCGAATATGGCGGGCACGAAGGCCAGGAGAATCACCAGCCTGAACCGCGCCACGAGGAGCTCGCCGCTTTTCCCCTCGTCCTCAAAAATCTTTTCTATCGGGTGCGCCCCCGTGTCACATCGCATGGCAATGAGAGTATCCATTGAGTGCTTTTTTTCAAATTATTTTTATCGCGACGTGAAAAATAAATTCTTTTGGCAGAATCACCGTTTTCCGGGATAAAATACTTCTTGTGTCTCAAGGCCCGTACAGGATACTATCACTCTCGATAATAAATCCCGGGAGGGACCGACGCCATGAAACCGATCGTATCGCTCACATCCTACAGGGAAAGCCCCGGGTCGCTCCGCCAGGCCCTTGAGCTCTGCGGGGGCCTCGAGGGCCTGAAGGGGGACCACCGGGTCCTGATCAAGCCCAACCTCGTGGCATGGGACGACGTGTTCCCCATCGCCCCCTACGGCGTCTACACCACCACGCGCCTCGTGGAGGACCTGGTGATCATCCTTAAGGAACACGGCTGCAGCGGGATCACCATCGGCGAGGGATCCGTGGAAATCAAGAAGGGCGTGGGGACCATGGCGGCCTTCCAGGGCCTCGGCTACGGCGACCTGGCGAAGAAGTACGGCGTGACCCTGGTCGACTTCAACGCCGGCAAATCCGAGGCCTTCGCCTTCCACGACGGCCTCAAGCTGCATATCGCGAAGGAGGCCGTGGAGAGCGACTTCCTCATCAACTTCCCCGTGCTGAAGACCCACGGCCAGACGAAGGTCTCCCTGGGGCTGAAGAACCTTAAGGGATGCCTGAAAATCGCGTCGAAGAAGCTCTGCCACCACGCCGACCTGGAGCTGGAATACTGCTTCTCCTTCATCGCCGATTTTATCCGGCCCGCCCTCACGATCGTGGACGGCGTCTACGCCCTCGAGAAGGGGGCGCTCCACTACGGGAACGCCTATCGGAAGGACCTGATCATCGCCTCGACGGATCCCCTGTCGGCGGACTGCGCCGCGGCGCGCAGCATCGGCTACGATCCCAGGGAGGTCGGCCACTTCGTCCATTACGCGAACCGCCACGGCAGGTCCCTGAAGGAAGTCGATTACGAGACGCGCGGCGAGTCACCCGGCGACCACGTCACCCCCCTCAAGTGGGACTGGTCCTGGACCGAAGACAACACCGGGCCCGGGGTCTTCGCGAAGATGGGAATTTCCGGCCCGGCCCTTCCGAAATACGACGACACCCTCTGCTCCGGCTGCTCCCCCCTGGCGAACATGGCGAACATACTGGTGCTTTCGGCCCATAAGGGAGAGCCCCTCGCGAAGGTGGAGGTCCTCAACGGAAAGAAGATGCAGGCCAGGCCGGGATACGACCGCACCGTGCTCCTGGGGAACTGCATCATCCGGGCCAACAGGGACAATCCCCATATAAAGGAGCCCATCGAGGTAACGGGCTGTCCCCCGGCCATGGAGGAGGTCGTAAAGGCGCTTAAATCCGCGGGCCTCGACGTGAACGAGAAGGCCTACCTTGCCTACGCGAAGCAGCAATCGGAGAAATACAACGGCAGGGAAGGCTTCGACCGCGCGTTCTTCATGGCCGGCGCCTGAAAAATCATCAATTCTTGTGATGACAGGGCGTCCTGGTTATCGCTATATTCACCATAGAGGGGCTCATCGGCCCCGGGAAAGGCGCGGCGGCTCCCGCGAAACAGCCGCGAGATGACCGAAAAGATGGAGGAAGGCGATGCAGAAAAAGTATGAATCCGGGATGTTCTGCAAGAGCATCAAATGCGAGCGGCACGCTCCCCTCGAGGGAAAAACCGGCGAGGAATATCTCCGCGAAAAGGCGGTCCACTGCGCGGACTGCTACGCCTGGAAGTTCCTGAACTGGACCAGGGACAACGGGTGGCGGATCGTCCTCACCATGCCGGAAATCTCGTCAAAGGAACTGGCCGCGCGCATAAAGGGTATCGACATCGTGCGCGTCGAGGACCTGACGGAGGACGAAATCCTCACCCTTTGATCCCGTGGGATATACCGCTCGGGTCCATCGCGCAGAAGGGCTTGACAGGACCGGGAAAGTATCGCCACAATTCACCATGGCGAGGAAAAAACGCGCACTCATTTCGATGGAAACCGATGCCTTTCATGATCAGGTAAAATATGGGTTGATCCTCCGGGGACGCCGCCTCATCCCCGGCATGGCGGCCGCGGCGGTCATCGCCCCGGCGGCCCACTGCTACGCCAACGGCTACAACAGGCTCGAGCATATCGCGATCCCGCTCCTGGTCATCATCTTCGCGCTCCTCTACGGAATCGTCGCCCCCTTCCCCGCCCTTGCCGTGTACCTGGTCGCCCGTCTCGCGGGGACACCGCCCCGGTTTTCCCCGCTCTACCTCGGATCCTTTCTCGGCGGAGAGGCGGGGATCCTCGCCTGCGTGGCCCTGGCGAAGGTACTCGCGGGGGACGGGGGATGGAACAGCTATCATTACACCCTCTATCCATGGGTCATACTCGGCCTCTCGCTCGCCGGGGCCTTCGTCGGCCTCTTCCTGGACCGGAGATCGGGAAAAGGATAAGGGAGGCCGTAACAGATCCGGCTCATTCCTGCTCATATGAAACAACAGAACGAGGAGATACGAATGAACACCACAAAGGTAGCAGACGGCATTTTCAGGATCACCGCCCACGTCGACACGGAGATTCTCTTCGAGGGGCTCTGGCCCCTTCCCCACGGTGTGACCCTGAACTCCTTTCTCGTCAGGGGAAACGAAAGCGCCCTCATCGACGGCGTCTGCGACTGGGACGGCGTGCCGGAGACCCTTTACGCCCAGCTCGCGCAGATGGAGGTCGAGCTCAGGGATATCCGCTACGCCGTGCTGAACCACCTCGAACCGGACCACACCGGATGGCTCTCGTCCCTGCGCGCCCTCCACAAGGACTTCGAGATCGTGACCACGAAAAAGGGCGGGGAGCTCGTCCGGGCCTTTTACGGCATCGACATCCCCGTGCGGACCGTGAAGAGCGGCGACTCGATCGACCTCGGGGGAGGAAAGCGCCTTCACTTCACGGAGATACCGAACGTCCACTGGCCCGAGACCATGGCGACCTACGAGGAATCGACGGGGGCCCTCTTCCCCTGCGACGCCTTCGGGTCCTTCGGTGGCGACGGCTCGATCCCCTACGACGACGAGATGGACGAAAAGGAGATGGCATTCTACCGGGAGGAAACCCTCCGCTACTACGCCAACATCGTGGCGCGGTTTTCCGACAGCGTGCTCAGGGCCATCGAAAAGCTCGGCGGAGTCGACGTGAGGATCGTGGCGCCGGCCCACGGCATCGTGTGGCGACGCGACCCGGGGCGCATCATCGACCTCTACCGGCGCTACGCGGAATACGCGAAGGGGACCGCGGAGCCGGTCATCACGGTCATCTGGGGAAGCATGTACGGCAACACGGAACGCTCCGTGGCGCCCCTCCTTGAGGGAATCGAATCGGCGGGCGTCGAGGCCCGCGTCTTCAGGGTGCCCGAGACGCACGAGTCGTACATACTCGCCTCGGCGTGGGAGTCAACGGGAATCGTCCTGGGTATGCCCACCTACGAGTACCACATGTTTCCCCCCATGGCGGCGGTCATCGAGGACCTGGGGAGAAAGGGCCTCGTAAACCGCGAGGCCTTCCGGTTCGGCTCCTACGGCTGGTCCGGCGGCGCCCAGAAGGAGCTCGACGAGATCCTCCATCGGTTGAAAATGAAATGGAATTTCATCGATCCCCTGGAGTTCCGGGGGGCGCCGACGGAAAAGGACCTCGCGGTTCTCAGGGAGAGGGGCAGGGACCTTGCCCTCAGGGTTAAAAAACGATGCGGCCCTGCCGAATGATATGATAAAAAAAGGGAGCTCCCCGCGGGGGCTCCCTTCCGTCTACTTGCACTTCTGGTTGCACTCTGCCCGCGCCTGCCCCTTCAATCCACGGCACGATTCAATGCATTCGGCTTTCCTGCGCGCTTCTTCGTTTCTCTTCTTCTCTTTATCCTCATTTTTCTTCCGCTCTTCCTCGAGCTTTCTCTTCTTTTCTTCCTCTAATTTTTTATGCCGCTCGTCCTCGAGCTTCCAGCGCTCGCGCTCCATTTTCCACCGCTCTTCCTCGAGACGCCGCTTCTCTTCCTCGAGCTTTTTCTGCCGCTCCTCCTCAAGCTTTTCAAGGCGTTCCCGCTCGCGGGCCTTCCTCTGCTCCTCCTCGAGCTTCTTCCGCTCCTGCTCAAGCCTGCGGCGCTCCTCGTCGAGCTTCCTCTGCCGCTCCTCGTCAAGCTTCCTCTGCCGCTCTCTCTCGAGGCGCTTCAGGCGCTCCTCCTCCTCCTTCTTCCCGAATTCCTCATCGATTTTTTTCTTCCGCTCTTCTTTATACTTCTCCCAGGTCCAGTCGTCATGATTCTTCTGGCACATGATGCCGCAGAGTGCCCGCTTCTGACCCGAAAGGAACTGGCAGGCTGCAAGGCATTCCCTGAGGCGCCGGGCCCGCTCTTCCTGGTAGTTTTTCCTCTCTTCCCTTTCCCGGCTCCGCAACCGCTCTTCCTCCAGGCGGCGTCGCTCCTCCTCGATCTTTCGTCGCTCCTCCTCGAGCCTGCGTTTCCGCTCCTCCTCGAGTCTCCAGCGGCGCTCCTGCTCAAGGCGCCATAGACGCTCCTCCTCGAGCTTCCTTTGCCGCTCCTGCTCGATCCTCCGGCGCTCCTCCTCGATGCGGCGCTGTTCCTCCATGCGCTCACGCTCGTATCCCTCGTCGTGCCGCCTGTCGCGGCCCCCTTCCTGGTCATCAATCACGTAAATCAGCCCGCAGGAGCTCAGCGAACACGCAAGGGCCAAAAGCGATATCATTCGCGCGATCATGGTATTTCTCCTTTTCCTCTACATGGTGCCGGGAATTACCGGAACAGCCGCGGCGTCATCCCCGCGGAGGTCCCGGACCCCCTGATTCGATTTCCCGCAGCATTCTCATGAGGACCTGCCTCGACGGCACCACCTTCCCGCCGGGAAGCCGTATCAGGTACTCCTCGCCGGACAGGTATGACCTCGACGCCACGAGTTCGATGAACTGCCGGGCCGTCCTCACGCGCTCCCCCGCCTTCCTGCATTTCATCGCAAGGTGGTCCGCCGCCTCGCCGGGGGGATACTCGCGGCCGTTCCGGATGAAACGCGCGCCCTTCATCCCCCTGATTCCGTCGATAAGCGCCGCGATCTTACCCGCCTCGCTCCCTCCCCGGGACGCGGAGGCCGCCCCGAGGCACGACAGTACAATCGCGAGGATTATTCCCATTTTCACCGGGTTGCCCGTCATGCGATACGCTCCATCCCAAGTTTTCGCCTTGAAGCCATTTATTATTAATTGCAGCGTGCGGATTTCGTCAACGAGTATTCGACACGGGATCCCATATAATAGTTCCAATCCCTCTTTGAAAACCGAGATTTTTTTCCATATAATTTCCCGAAACATTCACATGAAAAACGGTTGCCTTTTCCACGAAAAGGGTATTCACTCATCATTACGGCCCCGGCGATATTTCCGGGCATCTTTCACCGCCTCGTCAGGAAAGGTCGTCTCCATCGCCGGGCGCTGCGCGCATCGCGTGAATTCTTGATACGGCCGATCCGGGCTTCCGTACAAGCGGGGCCACGCCTCCACTGCCCGGGCCGCGCTGTCCGCCGGGAGGAGCAGGAGCATGCCCTTCAACGAGATCTCACCCGAGCATCGGTCCTTCATCGAACGGCTCCGGCTTCCCCGGATATCCCAGATTGGCTTCGTGGTCCCCGACCTTGCCCGGGGCGTCGACTACTACCGGAACCTCCTGGGCATACGGAAGTGGTACCGAACGGTCATCACGGGCGCCGAATACCGGTACCGGGGAAAACCGATCGACCAGCGCCTCGCCATCGCCGTGGGCTATTCCGGGGACATGCAGATCGAACTGATCGAGGTGCGGGGCTCCGATGAGAACATCTACACCGGACGCACGGGCCTGCACCACCTCGGCGTGACCGTGGGCAACCTCGGCAGAAAGCTGAACGAGCTGGAGAGGGCGGGCATCCGCCCATTGCAGGAGGGTGCCATCACCTTCGGCCGGGGCGGGATGACGCGCTTCGCCTACCTGGACACCGTGGAGGCGGCCGGGTTCATCCTTGAGCTCATCGAGACAAGGGCCTTCGGCATCAACCTGGGAATGCCCCGATGGCTCATGGGCGTGGGCCGCCTGACGGGGGACACGAAATCAATCCGATGACGAAAGGGGGAGCATGATGAACACGCTTGTCACCGGCGCCACGGGGTTTATTGGATCGGTACTGGCGCGGGACCTCCTGGGCCGCAGGCATCGCGTGAGGGCCCTGGTGCTGGAGGGAGAGGACGCGCTTCCTCTTGAGGAGATGGGCGTGGAGGTGCGGCGCGGCGACCTCTTAAAGCGGGACACCCTGAAAGGGCTCTGTGACGGCATCGACACGGTCTTCCACTGCGCGGCACGGGTCACTGACTGGGGCACCCGCCGGCAGTTTTACGAGTCGATCCTGGACACCACGAGGAATCTCATCGACGAGGCCGCCGGCCATGCCGCCCGGTTCGTGTACGTAAGCTCCATCGCTGCCCTGGGAATGGGTACCCACCTGAAGGGCGTGAAAGAGACTGACCCGCCGCGAAAATCGGGAGTTCCCTACAATGACGCCAAGGTTGACGCCGAAAAGCTCTGCAGGGATTACCATGGCGGGGGCCGGATCTCCTGCACCATCGTGCGCCCCGCCAACGTAACCGGCCCGGGAAGCGTCTGGGTGCGGGACATCGTCGAGCGGATGAAGAGTTTCACCGGCGTTCCCCTCATCGACGGGGGCCGCCACAGCTCGAGCCTCGTCCACGTTGAGAGCCTGGTGGACGGCATCATGCGCGCCGGCACCATGGAACACGCGGCGGGGTGCACGTACCATTTCCGCGATGACTGGGAGGTTTCCTGGAAGCGCTATATCTCCGATCTCGGGTCCTTCATCGGCGCCCGACCCCGGGGAAGCCTTCCCTTCCGCGTCGCCTGGGGCGCCGCGACGGTCCTGGAGGGGATTTCAAATATTTTCCGCCTTCGTTCTCCCCTGACGCGCCTGGCCGTGGGCATCATGGGAAGGGACAACGACTTTGACACCTCGCGTGCCCGAAAGGAGCTCGGATGGAGAACGACGGTTCCCTATGAAAGCGCCATGCGAAGCATAGGAGACTGGGTGATAAAGAATTTCGCGTAGCGCCGCGGTCACCCTCCCGCGGAGAGACGAACGTAACGGAGGCGGCGATGAGATTTTCCCTATTGCTCTTCATTCTCTCACTGATGCTGAAACGCGCCGCGGCGAAGAACCGCGCCTACCGAAACTATATCGGGAACATCCACGGGGTCAGGATCATGATACGGACCGCCGACGGGAGACGGGGCCGGCTCTTCACCTTCGACAGGGGGCGGGTGAGTTCCCGCGGCGGCGGGGGGCACGGCTGCGACGCCGCCATCGTCTGGTCCGACGCGGCCACGGCTTTCAGGGTGATGTCCTCCATGAGCGACGAGGCGACCTTTCTGGCCGCGGCGGAGGGGAAAATGAAACTGGACGGCATGGCCTTCTTTGCCCAGTGGTTTAACGACGGGGTGAAGATTGCCATGGGGAAGGGCGCGGGGGCGTGACGCCAGGGCAATCTAACGTCAAGGAGAACGACAATGGGACAGATCAACGGCGGACATCTGGTGGGCAGATACCTGAAAGAGGTGGAAAAAATCGATATCGCCTTCGGCCTCTCGGGGGGTCATATTGAGTCGATCCTTGACGGGTTCACGGAATACCGCATACGGACGATCGACGTGCGGCACGAACAGGCCGCCGCCATGATGGCCCATGCCTGGTCGATCTACACCGGCAGGCCCGGCGTCTGCTTCGTCACTGCGGGGCCCGGCTTCACCAACGCCCTGACCGGCATCGCGAACGCCTCCCTTGACAACGCGCCGATGGTGGTGCTCTGCGGCAGACACCCCCTCCGGGACGATCTGAAGGGAGCCCTCCAGGAGATCAACCAGGTCGACATGGTGAAGCCCGTGGCCAAGTGGACCGCCACCTGCTACGACACCAGGCGGATACCCGAATACCTCTCCATCGCCTTCCGCCAGGCCGTCGAAGGGCGTCCGGGCCCGGTGTTCCTGGAGCTGCCCCCTGACATCCTTAACGTCGCCATCGACGAATCCGAGGCGCCCATGCCCGCGCGCCCCGCCCGCGCCTACGCGGTGCGTCCAGATGAAGGCGACCTCAGGGCCGCGGCCGGCCTCATCAACGCGGCGAGGAAGCCCCTTTTCATCGGCGGCACCGGGATCGGGTTCAGTTCCTGCAGGGAATGCCTGGAAGCCTTCATCGATAAGAGCGGCATCCCCTTCCAGCTCCTGAATAACGGCCGGGGCGAGCTCCCCGACACCCATCCCCTCTCCCTCTGGGAGTCGGGGAACGTGGGCCTCCTGACGGCGATCCAGCAGGCGGACCTCATCGTCGCCGCGGGGCTCCGCTTCAACTGGATCCTTCAATCGGGCGCCGTCATTCCCCCGGCCACGAAAGTGGTAAGGATCGACATCGATCCTCACGAGATCGATCGGAACCGCGTCGCCGACGCGGGCCTCGTGGGTGACGCCGCCTCGGTGCTGGGGGAGCTCACCCCGCTGGTGGAGAAGCGGGACCATGGTCAGTGGCTCGCGACCCTGAAGGCCGCGGCGAGGTCCCTCCTTGACTACGAGATCCGGATGCGGGAACGGCCCTCGGACCCGATACACCCGATCCGCCTGGCGGCCCGCATCCACTCCTTCCTGGGGGACGACGCCCTCTATGTCGCCGACGGCGGCGACACGGTCTATTTCGGGCTCACGGGTTTCTTCTCCCGCCACAGGGCCGGCGTGATCGGCACCTCCTCGGGTCTCCTGGGGTGCCTCGGCACCGGGATCCCCTTCGCCATGGCCGCGAAGCTCGCCCGGCCCGACAGAAGGGTCCTCCTCCTGAACGGCGACGGCTCCTTCGGCTTCAACGCCATGGAGTTCGACACCATGGTGCGCCACGACATCCCGGTGGTCTGCGTGGTCAATAATGACTGCGCCTGGGGGATGATCAAGCACAGCCAGGAGCTCTCCATCGGAAAGGACCGCCTCCAGTGCTCCGAGCTGGGAATGCGCCACTACGAAAAGATGGTGGAGGGGCTGGGTGGCCACGGGGAGCTGGTCATGAAGGACGAGGAAATCATACCGGCCCTGGAACGTGCCTTCGCCTCGGGGAAGCCGGCCTGCGTCAACGTGGTCACGGACCCCACGGTCACGAGCCCGGCAACGCCGCTCTTCTACCAGTCCCTCAAGATGGAATAACGCGATGCGGGGAGGAACGCCATGAAAGCCCTCGTCATGCGCGCCACGCCCGGGCGCTTCGCCGCGCTCCAGGTCCTGAGGCCCCTGAGCGCGCGTCTCTGCTATTCCGGGCCCTTTTCCACGGTGCGGCTGGAGGATATCCCGGAGCCGAC
>CAZKPR010000097.1:0-6122 GCA_964554685.1 uncultured Leptospirales bacterium
CGAGGGAATCAACAAGATCGAAGGCGTGTTCGACGACTTTGATCTCGAGATACTCCAGTTCGTCTCAACGCAGTCCGCCATCGCCATCAATAACGCCGACCTGTACAATTCGGCGATTCGTGACGGCATGACGGGACTCTACATTGCCAAGTATTTCCGTGAGCGATTCATCGAGGAATGGAACCGCTCGATACGCAACGGCCACGATCTCTCCCTTGTCATGTTCGACATCGACCATTTCAAGGTCATCAACGACACCTACGGACATCAGGCGGGGGACTGGGTCATCAAGGAGGTCGCGAGGGTCCTTATCGACGGCTGCCGCTCCATCGACATCGCCGGGAGATTCGGCGGTGAGGAATTCGCGGTGTTCCTCCCCGAGACGAGGGCAGGCGCGGCGATGGCCTTTGCCGAAAGAATCCGTTCAACCGTTGAGGAGATGAGGATAGAATGCCAGGACGGCACCATCAGGGTGAGCGTGTCGTGCGGGGTCGCATCCCTGAGGGAAAGCCGTGCGGGAAATCCCGCCGATCTCATCGACGGCGCGGACTCGGCGCTCTACGAATCGAAGGAGAAGGGCAGGAACCGGGTATCCCTCCATAGCGGTCGAGATGAAGCGGGTCGGAAGGGGGCTACCTGAGCTGAAAACCCCGGCCGGCGAGGGCCTCCACCGTGCGTTTCTGAAGCGATCCGATCTCCTCAGGTGAGAGGGTTTTCTCCCCGGATGCGAAGATTGCGCGGAGTGAAACGGATTTTTTACCTTCAGGTATGGGGGCCCCGTCGTACACCGACACCACGTCGACGCGTCTTACCAGGGAGGGATCCACCCCCTCGACGATGGCGCATATGTCGCGGCCGTGGGCATCCCGGTCGGCAAGCACGCTTACTTCGAAAGGGACTTCCGGGTATTTCTGGATTTCAATGAAGGCGGCGTCCCGGGTCCCGGCGGCGCGTATCAGGTCAAGGTCGATATCGAAGAGCGCAGCGGCGCCGATGATATCGAAGGCTTCCAGGGTATCCGGATGAAGCTCGAAGATTTCACCCGCCTTCTCCGTCCCCACCATGAGGGCGATTGACCGACCCGGATGGGCGTAGGGGGGGAGGGTCTCCGGGGAGGGCTTGAATGCCCAGCCGGGAATCCTCAGCCGTTCCATGAGGGCCGAAACGATCGACCTGGCATCGTAGAAAAGGGGGTATTCAGGTTTCTTCCGGAAGACGGCCCCCGCCACCATCGTGCGTTCCCGCGCGAGTTCAGGCGAGGTCCTCTTTTCCTTGATATAGACGCGGCCCAGTTCGTAAATGCGGAACTCCTCGTGGAACCGCACGTTATGCTCGATGTTTTGAACGATATTCGGCACCAGGCTCCGGCGAAGGCGGTCCTGCTCGCGTGAGAGGGGATTGCTCAGGCGGAGTTCCGCGTCATCGTTGATTTTCAGCCTGTCAAGGACCGTCTCGCCAGTAAACGAGTATCCGCTGACCTCTATCATGCCGCCGTGCCCCGACAGGGTCTCCTTTACCTTCCGTTCGAAGAGTCGGGGAAGGTTTTTAGCCGGGGCCGTGCAGGGAACCATGGGGGGTGATGACGCAATGTTGTCGTACCCGTAGATCCTTCCCACCTCCTCGACGATATCTTCGGCAATCGATACGTCTCTCGTCGCGCGGTACTGCGGAACCGTGATCGAAAGGGATTTCCCCTTGCGCGAAACGGTGAAATCGAGTGATTTCAGTATCGAAAGGATGCGCGTGTCGTCGATTGCATCACCCAGGCGTCGACGGATGAAGTCCGTGTCGGTTTTGATAACGATGGGTTCCGCGGGACGGGGGTATGCGTCGATGATGCCTGACCGGGCCGCGGCGCCGGGTATGACGCGGCATATGAGATCGTAACAGCGGAGAAGGGCGGGGATCGTCAGGCCCGGTGAAAGGGATTTCTCGAATCGTATGGCCGCCTCGGTGCGGTGGCTGTAGCGCGCCGCGGTTTTTCGGATGTTGACGGGGTTGAAATTCGCCGCCTCGAGGACGATGTCGGTGGTGGTGTCGTCGATCTCGCTGTTCCCGCCTCCCATGACGCCCGCCAGGGCGATGGGACCGCCGGAGTCAGCGATGACGATGTCCTCCGGGTTGAGCTCGAAGGATGACCCGTCGAGGGTCGTCAGGGGCTCTCCCCGCTGCGCCATCCTGACGATGATTTCATCCCCCCTCAGTTTTTTCCTGTCAAAGGCGTGCATCGGCTCGCCCAGTTCCGCCATCACGTAGTTCGTGATGTCGACGATGTTGTTGATGGGCCTCATGCCGATCGATTCCACCATCGCCTTGAGCCAGTCGGGAGATTCCGCGATCTCGATACCCGACATCTCAAGGGCGCTGTAGCGGGGCGCCGCCTCGGGGGAGAGGATGCGAACCTTCAGGCTCGAGGAAGATTTCACGTTGTCGAGAACTCCGGGGTCGACGACGCTCCGGAAGGGCCTGCCGTAGAGGGCACCGATTTCACGGGCGAATCCCTCGTGACTCCAGAGATCGGGACGATGCGTGATCGACTTGTTGTCGATCTCGAAGCGCACATCGGCCCGGTGGGGATACATGCGGGCCAGGGAAGTGCCCGGTACGGTGTCCCCGGGGAGGATCATGATGCCGGAATGGTCGTCGGAAAGCCCCAGTTCGCGTTCCGAACAGAGCATTCCCTCGGACCGCTCGCCGCGGATTTTCGTTTTCTGAATCACCATGTCTTCGCCGAAGCGGGTCCCGGGGAGCGCCAGGGGAACGATGTCACCCTCGGCGATGTTCGTCGCGCCGCAGACCACGCGATGTTTCCGGTCACCGGAATCGAGGTCCACGAGGGTCAGTTTATCCGCACCCGGGTGCGGCACGACGCAGAGAATCCGCGCGCCGATGATGGATTCAAAGTGCGTGTTGACGCGTTCAATCGAATCGATTTCAGCCGTGGCCATGGTGAGCCGAAGGGCAAGCTCCTCGGGGTCAATCCCGGCGGTGTCCACCATCTGCGAAAGTATGTTCAGGGAAAGCCACATTGAGGAACTCCAGGGTCAGAATTGCGTCAGGAAACGTATATCGCCGCTTAAAAAATGACGGATATCGTTGATGCCGTATTTCATCATAACCAGGCGGTTCAGACCGAGGCCGAAGGCGAATCCGGACCATTCGGCGGGGTCCACGCCGCCCATTTTCAGGACGTTCGGGTGAACGAGGCCGCAGGGGAGGAGCTCCACCCATCCCGACTGCTTGCAGACGCTGCACCCCTTGCCGTTGCATATGAGGCAATTGATGTCCAGCTCGAAACCGGGCTCGACGAAGGGAAAGTATCCGGGCCTGAGACGCACCGTCACCTCGCGATGGAATATCTCCCTGAGGAGCTGCTTCATGACGAATATAAGGTGGGACACGGTGATGGTCCGGTCAACCATCATGCCCTCCACCTGGTAGAATGTGTTTTCGTGGGATGCGTCGGTGCTTTCGTAGCGGAACACCCTCCCGGGCCCGACGATCCTGAAGGGAGGGGTTACCCTCTCCATGGCGCGGACCTGGATCGCGGAGGTGTGGGTCCGTAAAAGGTTGCCGTCCTCGGTCCAGAAGGTGTCCTGCATGTCACGGGCGGGATGGTGCGGGGGAATGTTGAGCGCCTCGAAGTTATAGTGATCCGTTTCGACCTCGGGGCCGTCATGGATCTCGAATCCCATCGAGGTAAGGATGTCCTCGATTTCATACTGGATCTGCGAGATGGGATGGAGCCTTCCGTAGAGCGGGGTGCGGGTTTCCCCCGGCAGGTCAAGGGTTACGTCGATGCGCTCGCGAAGGATCCTCTCGTCGGAAAATGACTCGGTGAGGGCGCGGGTGCGCTCGACGATGGCCTGTTCGATTTCATCCCGGTACTCGTTCGAGAGCTTCCCTGTGACGGCCCTGCGGGAGGGATCAAGCTCACCCAAGGAGCGGAGGATCCGGGTGAGTGCGCCCTTCCTCCCCAGGAATCGTATCCGGACCTCTTCGAGGTCAGACGCCCGGGCGGCATCCCTGATCGCTTTGAGGGCGTCACCGCGTATGGTGGCGAGTTGGTTTTCCATTTCGTAGCCGGAATCCTGTTAGTTCACGACCAGTACGGCGCCGGAGCGGTAAATGTCAAGGAAAATGTGTCATCGGTTCATGGAATCGATGGCGATTTTCACCGCGCCAAATGAAGGGAGCTTGCCCGGGTCCTGCACGGGAATGAGCTGGTACCTGTCCTTGAATCCCTTGAGCACGCGGTCATTAACGGTCTGTCGGATTACGGGGAAGATCAGCTTGTGGGCGTGTGATACCCCTCCGCCGATGAGGATCGCTTCGGGGTTGAAGATCGAGACGAGGTTGGCGATGCCGATGCCGACGTATTTCGCGTACTCTTCGAGGATGGCAAGGGCCGCCTCGTCGCGGTTCAGCGCCTCCTCGTGAACAAGCGCCGCCGTGAGCTCTTCCTGCTTCGTCCGTTTCGCGAGGGACGAACTCCGGTGCTTTTTCAGGTGCTGCCTGGCGAGCTCGACCAGGGCGGTCGCCGAGGCGTAGCGCTCCCAGCAGCCGCGGTTCCCGCAGGGGCATTCCCTCCCCTCATGTTCAATGGTCATGTGGCCGACTTCCATCGCGTTGCCCGCCTGTCCGGCATAGACCCTGCCGTCCACGATGAGGCCCCCGCCGACCCCCGTGCCCAGGGTGATCATGATCCAGTTCCTGTACTTGCCGACATTCTCCTTCCACCACGCGCCGATAAGCGCGACGGTGGCGTCGTTCTCAAGAAAAACCTTCGCGCCGGTCAGGGCCTCTATGTTTTTCACGATGGGGTGGTTCCGGAATGAGGGAATGTTCGGCGCGCTCAGGATCAGTCCCCGCTCCCTTTCTATCGGCCCGGGGCATCCGATGCCGATCGCCTTTATGTCGATCTTGGATACCGATGCAGATGTGGCGAGGTTCTCGATGAGGGTGGCGATGCTCGCGTCGATGGTTTCAGCGGTTTTTGCGGTATCGACCCTCCGGAAGCTGAGCTCTTTCCCGGACAGGTCGGTAAGGATTCCCTTTATGGTGGTGCCGCCGATATCGATGCCCGCAAACATGATGCATTCTCCGTTGTGGTAGTGCCGTCCCGGTCCATGGAGACGCCGCCGGTGCGGCTGAAGTACCAATTCCAAAAATTAGACGCGGTTTAGTCCAGTATTTTTTTTCACTGGCGGAGCGGGGCTTGAAAAAAGGGTGCCCCGGCGATTCCGCAGCGGCGATATCGTTCAGACGCAGTCGCCGTATTTCTCCTTCAGGTACTCGAGGTAGGGCGGGACGAGCAGGTGGGTGCCGGTTATCGCGTGTACCAGTTCATGAAAGGTATAGCGCGCGCCATGTGCGTGTACCTGTTCCCTGAGCCATTCAAGGAGCGACGTGAACCGGCCTGCGCGGATTTCATCCGGTATCGAGGGCCGGTCCTCGACGGCCTTGCGGTACAGCTGCACGGCAAGGATGTTTCCGATGGTGTAGGTCGGGAAATAGCCTATGGCGCCGTGGGCCCAGTGGATGTCCTGGAGACAGCCCCGGGCGTCGTCGGGGGGCGTCAGGCCCAGGTAGTCCCGGTACTTGTCATTCCAGACCGAGGGGATATCATTCACGGCAAGGTTTCCCGCGACAATCTCCTTTTCAATTTCAAACCTGATGAAAATATGAAGATTATAGGTGAGTTCATCGGACTCGACCCTGATAAGACCGGGTGTTACCGCGGTGACCGCGCGGTAGAATCGCTCGGCGTCCACCCCGTCAAGCTGCCCCGGGAAATGCCGCTTCAGGCGCGGAAGGTAGTGCTCCCAGAATCCCCTGCTCCTTCCCACGATGTTTTCCCATAGGCGCGACTGGGACTCGTGCACGCCCAGTGAGACGGGCTGGCAGAGAGGGGTATCGATGGCGTCGAGGGGAAGGCCCTGGTCATAGAGGGCGTGTCCCGCCTCGTGGATGGTGCTGAAAAGGGCGGAGAGGAGATCCTTCTCGAAGAAGCGCGTGGTGATCCTGACGTCGTAGGGCGTGAAGGATGTTGTGAAAGGGTGGGCCGAGCGATCCTGGCGTCCCCTTCTGAAATCGAAGCCCAGGTCGCGGAGTACTTCGAG
>CAZKPR010000097.1:6132-13757 GCA_964554685.1 uncultured Leptospirales bacterium
TCCGAAGGCCTCCTGGCGTTCAACGGAAAATTTTTGGTTGAGAAAATCGGAATCATGACCCCGCCTCCGGGAAATGACGTCGCGCACGAGGGGGACCTGTACCTCTTTCAGCTCGTCAAAAACGCGCTCCGTCTCGGCCGTGGTGAGATCGGGTTCGTAAAGATCCAGGAGCGCGTCGTATCGGTTCCCTCCGTGGCCGAGGGCATCCGCCTGTTCCCGGTTGAGTTCCACGATTTCGCCGAGAATCGGCGCGAAGGAAGGATAGTCGGATTCAGCGCGGGCCCTGATCCAGACGCTGTTGGCCCGCGCGACGGTCCGTGCCATCCTCGAAACCAGGTCCGAGGGGATCCGCGCTTTCCGGTCGTAGAGCCTCCTGGCCGCGCGCACCAGTGCTGCATCCCGTGAATCGCGCCCGTATCCCGCGACCTCCTTTTCGGCCTCTTCGATGAGCCGGGCGGTGGTGTCGGAGGTGAGCCATTCGTGACCCACCTCTGCGAGCAGGGCGAGCTGTTCCGATCGGGGTCCCGAACCGTCCTCGGGCATGCAGGTTTCCATGTCCCAGTGAAGGATCGCGACGGCCTGTTCGATCCTGCTGATCCGCGCCCAGGCCCTGTTTAATTCATTGACTTTGGTTCCCATCAGGTGGTTTCTCCACGCATGGTGCCGGGTCCAGCGGACCGGCGGAAACGGGTTGCGGACATGTTTTCCCTGCCTGAAAAAAAATCAATGATAAAAGTGTCCACGAGTTCGGCCCCGTCACCCACGGTGCGAATCCGCCGACCCCCGTCATTGCCGCGCCATCATGAGAATCATTCAAGACATGAAAAACTGGTTGCGCCGGGGGCGCTGTCACCGTAGGATTTCCCATTATGAAAAAAATCGATCTTCACACCCATACCACGGCCTCGGATGGCATTTACTCCCCCCGGGCGCTGATCGACCTCGCAAGGAGCAACGGCCTAGTCGCCATGGCCATAACCGACCATGATACGGTTGACGGCCTCGGCGATGCCCTGGAATACGCCGCTTCGGTGGGGTTCAGGCTGTACCCGGGGATCGAGTTCAGCATAGATTACGATGAAGGATCGTTCCATCTTGTCGGCCTTAATCTTGACCATGGCGATGCCGCCCTGAGAAGCAAACTCCGCTTTCTCACGGAGGAGCGGGAAAAGCGGGCGTACCGCATAATCGATGATCTGCAGCGTCACGGCATCGATGTCCCGATCGAGGAGGTGCTCGCCGAGTCCGGCGGCGGCTCGATCGGCCGTCCCCATGTGGCCCGTGTCATGGTGAACAGGGGCTACGCCGCGACGATCAAGGAGCTTTTCCGGGGCTACCTTGTAAAGGGGAAGCCAGGATTCGTTAAAAAGACGCGCATTGCCTTCAAAGAGGCGGTTGACCTCATCCATGCCTGCGGGGGGATCCCGGTAGTCGCGCACCCGGTATCACTGGAATGCCGCGACATGGACCATTTTGAGACGCTTCTCGGGGGGTTCGTCGATGCGGGGGTTGAAGGTATCGAGGCATACGCCGCGATGCACACGCCGGATATGGCTGAGGCCTACCGCGCCATGGGGGAGCGGTACGGCCTCCTGATTACCGGTGGAAGCGATTTTCATGGCGATAAGGAGGAGGTCCTCGGATATTACCGAAAGGGCGAACTGATACCTCCCGGCATTCTCGAACGCATCGAGGAGCGAATAGCCGCGGGGCCCGGGCGTCGGCGACGGGACTAGAGGACGATCAGGAACCGGCCACAGTGGGTGCAGAGTGATATTCCCTCCCGGTTTTTCGTCTGTTCGACGTAGAACGGGGGAATTTCCATGTGGCATCCGGAACAGCTGTTTTTCTCGACGATGGAGAAGGGGTTCTCCTTTTTCTTTCTCATCCGCTCGTAGTAGGTGAGGGAACGGTTGTCTATCAGCTTCTTCAGGGTGTCGATTTTCTTCTGGAGCGCGGGGTTTCGGTCCCCCTCGTCGTAGAGTTTGTAGAGGCTGTCAAGGCGAATAAGCAGGTCCAGGTCAGACGAGGGGACACCTGACAGGTTCTCCGGGGTACCGGCCTTCGGGGCGACCTTCTCGGATAAGGAATCAAAATAGGCCTTTGACTCTTTTTTTAACAGCGCGTATATCTTCGAGGGGGCCGTTTCACCCTCGATTGTTTTCCTTTTCGTTTTGTTCGAGAAGATCCTGGCCATCATCCCGATAAGATAAAGGTACCTGGTGCTCAGCTCCGTGGGGAAGATGCTGAGAAGCACGTACTTGACGGGCTTGTCGTCAATGGACTGGTAATCGATCGGGCTTTCAAGGATCCCGAAGATGGCGATGAGATCGGAAACCGATTCAGTGCGGGCGTGGGGTATGGCGAGGCCTCCCCCTATCCCCGTGTTTTCAAGGGATTCACGGTGGATGATCTGGGCGTAGTAGCGTTCCTTGTTGGTGATGTAGCCCAGTTCCTGGAGTTTGTCGACGAGTTCCTTTATTACCAGCTGTTTTTCCGTGGATTTTACCTTGATAACCTGTTTGCGGTCAAAAAATCCTTCAAGATCCATAGATGTCCGCCGGTAAATGGAATAGAAAAAAGCAGCTATTCGGGGCGAGAGGATTTGAACCTCCGACCCCTTGACCCCCAGTCAAGTGCGCTAACCGGACTGCGCCACGCCCCGAATCTGATGTCGCCGGAATCGCATCCAGCCCGATGATCAACCCGCGAGAGGATGATGAGTTGTAGGCTGGAGATGAGCCGTGACAACGACGGTGGCCATAATCAGCCATAACCCCCTGTCCGTCAAGCTTTATTGTGGCACCCGCGCTGAATGTCGCGGGCAAGCGTGTGACGAGAGTATCATTCGGGCGAATCTTCCTTAAGGGCCTCGAGGGCCTCGGCTATCCTGCGCGCCGTTTTTTTCCCGATTCCCGGTACGCCCTGCAACTCCTCGACGGTCGCGTTTCTAACGGCCTTTATCGACCGAAAACGGGCGAGAAGGGCGGCCTTTGCCGCGCCGCCGACGGGCAGGCTGTCAAGGAGGGATGACCTGCTTCGTGCGCGCCTCAGCGTTCGATGATAGGCAAGGGCAAAGCGGTGGGCCTCGTCCCTCAGGGATGTCAGGATCGTCCGTCCTGGAGAGGAGCCAAGAAGTCTTATCGGGGGGTTCCCCGGGTCGGTGTAGATCTCCTCGAATCGTTTCGCGAGGGAGACGACACGGACGGTCTCACTGAAGTTGCGTGTTCCTTCTATGGCCCTGGAAAGCTGCGTCCTCCCTCCGTCCACAACGATGAGATCCGGAAGTTCCAGCCTTTCGTTGACAAGGTGCTGCATGCGGCGCGATACCACCTCGTGGATCATGGCGGGGTCATTGGGCGAGCCGTAACCGCGAATTTTATAGCGTCGGTATCCCGCCGGATCGGGTCGACCGTCGCGGAAGACCACCATCGATGCCACGGCGTCGGATCCGCCCAGGTTCGATATGTCGAAACACTCGATGATACGGGGAATCTCATCGAGAGACAGGACGCCGCGGAGCTCTTCGAGTCCCTCTCGTGTGTCCCCCAGGGCGCGGGCGGCATACCGCTCAGCGGCGATGACGTCGATATTTTTCTGAATGAGGTTGATGATGCCTCGATCATCCCCGGTCCGTGGCCGCGTGATCCTCACCTTCCGATTCGATTTGCCGGAAAGGAACGTTTCGATAAGCTCCCGGTCCGGGACGTCATGGGCCGTGATGATGCGGTGGGGCACATCGGCGCGTTCATAGTGGTCCCGAAGAAATCCGCCGATGATCTCGCCCGGCGACGCGTATTCAACGTTTTCGCAGATCCCGATTTTTCTGCCGAGGAGGACGCCGCCGCGGAATTCGAAGAGCACCAGGACGGCCTCGTTGTCGAAGACCGAGACTCCGATTGAGTCCTGGTCTGTTGCGGCGGGCACGTGCACCTTCTGCGATTCCGAAACCGCCTGGATATCATACAGCATGTCCCTCAGTTCCGCCGCCCGTTCATAGTCGCGGCGGTCGGAATGCTCACTGATCAATTCACGAATATTCGCCACCACGGGCGCAATCTTCCCTTCGAGAAAGGAGATCGCGTTATCCACGATGGCCCGGTATTCCTCTTTTGAGAGTACTCCCTCGCATACCCCGGCGCACCGGTTGATCTGCCGGTTCAGGCAGGGGCGTTCATGGGAGGCCAGGGGGAGGGTCCTCCTGCAGGTCTTCAGCTTGAAGATGGAATTAATAAGGTCCACGGTGTTTTTTGCTGCCCTGGCATCGGTGTAGGGACCGAAATACCGCGTTCCGTCGTTCCTGATCGTCCTGGTATAGGTGACCCTCGGGTAGTCCTCGCCGAGGGTCACCGCGATGTAGGGATAGCGCTTGTCGTCCTTGAGGCGGACGTTGAATCTCGGACGGTGTTTCTTGATGAGAGAGCTTTCAAGTATAAGCGCCTCGATCTCGGAATCGGTAAGTATCCATTCGATATCGCGGATGTTCTTTACAAGGATTCTCGTTTTCGGATCGTTCACGTTCTCTCGGAAATACGAAGCGACCCTTTTTTTGATGGATGACGCCTTGCCTATGTAGATAATCGTCCCTGAGCCGTCCTTCATCAGGTAGACGCCGGGACCCCGGGGGAGGGTCTTCAGCCGTGCATGGACCGGATTGACTTCAGCCATTTCTCTCTCTGAGCTTTCGTATCTTTTCAATGTATTCCGCGCTGAGGCGGAATGATGGATTTATCGCGAGGGCCTCGCCGAACATCTTCTCGGCGCGGTCGTAGTCCCCCTTTTTGGCATGGGCGACGCCGAGATTGAAATAGCTTCCGAACCCTGTCGGCTTGATCGCGACTATCGCGTTAAACACCGCGATGGCATCGTCGAGGCGGCCGTCCTTTAACAGGGACACTCCCGTGGAGAACAGGGGGGCGGTATCCGCGGCGGGGGGGGGAGCTGTTTTGGACGGCCTCTCCTTCATCTCCTCGACCAGGGCGTTAAAGGACAGCGCAAGGCGGCTGAGCTCTGTGTCTGCCGTCTCCCTGAGGGCCACTCCGAGATCGCCGCCCGCTGCTTTTTCCATGGTGTCCGAAAGGTTGCGTATGAGGAGCGAGTAATTTTGGGCCAGAATGATCGAAAGCGCGACGACGCCCAGTACCGTGATAAGGGTCACCAGTGCCATGGATATCCGTAACACCCTGGTTTCACGGACATAGGAGCTTATGGCATGCCAGGAGTCGGCCACGCTCATCCGGCACTGTGCTACCGCCTTCCTCCCGCCGATCGCGAGGGGGAGGTAGACGTTCTGCCAGGCCCTGCCGTCCTGGTAGTAGATGTCAGGGTCCACGACGGGGTCGAGAAGCCCCCGCTTGAGATAGTTCATCTCCTTTTGTTCCTTCACCGTGTCCGTTTTCTCGATTTCAGGCCGAAGGCCATCGCGAAAGGATATCGTGTCCGCCACGCGGAAGAAATTCTCATCTTCGGTCTTTCGGAATACGTTCACCATGAGAAGCTCTTCAATGGCCGATCCGCGTTCCCTTATTCGAAGGGACGCCCTCCCGATGGAGCCATGCTCCGTTTGTTCCGACAGGGGCAGCGTGGCGCGTAAAAGCGAATCTGCATTCTGCGACGCAAGGGTCCTGCGCAGGATCATGGCGCTTCTTTTCATGGCGACATGGAACGAAACGGAGAGTGTGAGTATGAACAGCGACAGGAGCAACGCAACAATGGCGATATAACGCCGTGAGAGGCTTGGTCCGCCTTTCACTCTGAAGATGCCTATTATTGACCGCAGTGTGGCACGCAATTGCATGGGATCCTCTCATCCGCTGTATCGGAGACCCGTGATTGCCGGCATCTCCGGTCTCGTGGCATCAGGGAGATATCCAGGATCTCTCTCTTCGCATATTTGGGAATGCCATGGGTTTTGTAAAGAATTCTTTTCAACGCCGTCCAATCAGAGGCGTGCACATGACGTTTTTTCCGTTATTATAAAAAATAGTTGCAAAATGCATATAATATCAGATCATGTCTCCATGGTTGAGCCGCTTATCAAGAGTCTACCCGGAGATCTTCTTGAAGAGATCCTTTTCCACGCCCTTCGCACGATCTACCTGTTCGAGCGGTCTGAGGTTGAGACATTCGGCCTTGATTACCAGCAGATGTACCTGCTGAAAATCCTGAAGAGAAGGTCTCCCCTGAGGGTCAGCGAGATATCCCAGGAACTCCGGATCCCTCCCTTTGCCGGGACGCGCCTGGTACGCCAGCTTGAGGCCGATGGTCTTGTGGAAAAGAAACGGGACTCCAGAGATCGCAGAAATATATACGTCGGGATGACCCCGCCGGGGATTGAAATGGTCGGACGCATTGAATCGCATATCCGGGGCCTCCTCATCGAGCGGCTTTCGCGCTACCCTGAGGAACAGCTGAAGGTAATGCTAACAGTGATGCGGGACCTCGACATGATTCTCGGCGTATCGGATGAGGCGGGAGAGGCTGTAGCAGGGGAACAGGCATAAGGTGAATGCAGAATTTTCACACAAGGAGCATGTCATGACTACTTCGTACAAGGGATACATGGGCAGGATGCTGGATATCAATCTCACCACCGGCAAGGTGGGTGAGTACCCGTTACGCGACAGAGACAGGGAACTTTTTCTGGGGGGGAGGTACCTCAGCACGAAGATCCTCTGGGATGAGCTGAAGCCCGGGATCGATCCGCTTTCCGAAGATAATATACTCGTGGTGATGACCTCGCCCCTCACGGGAACCGGCGGGCCCTGCACGAGCAGGTACGATATCTCCGCGAAAAGCCCCCTGACCGGGGCGATCGGTCATTCGAACAGCGGCGGCAACTTCGGGATGAACCTGAAGCGCGCGGGATGGGACGGCATGCTGGTACGTGGAAAGGCCAGGAAGCCGGTGTATATAGCCATACATGATGATAACGTTTCAATAGAAAGCGCTGGGAAGATATGGGGTCTCGATACCCAGGAATCGCAGAAGGCCCTTCTCGGACCCGGGGGCAAGGGGGGGACCATGGCGATCGGTCCGGCCGGGGAGCACCTGGTGAAATACGCTGCGGTCATTTCACAGGAGCGCTGTCACGGCAGGACCGGGATGGGGGCCGTGATGGGATCCAAAAACCTGAAAGGGATGGTGGCCCGCGGCACGAAAAGCGTACCGGTCCATGATCAGAAGAAGTTCAAGGAGACGATTAAAAAGTGGATCAAGCTCCTCCAGGGGCATCCCGCCACGGGTGAGATCGCTCCGCGTCTGGGTACGGCCTTTTCCCTTATCCCCCTCTCATTAAGGAACACCCTGCCGACGAAGAACTTCTCGCGGGGAAGCTTCGACAATGCCTACAGCATCAGCGGTGAGCGCCTCGCCGACGAGTTTCTTGTCAAGACCTTCGGGTGCATATCCTGCCCCATCCGGTGCGGCCGCGTGGTCAACATCAAGGGGCACGAAGTAAAGGGCCCCGAGTATGAGATACTCTGCCTGATGGGATCCAACCTCTTGATCGATGACATGGATGCCATCATCAACTGGAATTACGAAATGGACCTTTACGGCATGGACACCATAAGCACGGGCACGGTCCTCGGCTTCGCTGCGGAGCTCAACGAAAAGGGGCTGTG
>CAZKPR010000098.1:0-13714 GCA_964554685.1 uncultured Leptospirales bacterium
AGAGGCGTTTTGCATACAACGCGCCTTGTTCGTGAAGACTATGCGCGAAAACCAGAAGGAGTAACTGAATGAAAACAAAGCTGACCGTACTGTGCGAAAACAGCGTGCATGTTCCCTTTCCCCTCATCGGGGAACACGGTTTTTCCTGCCTCATCGAAGGAGAGGACGCCACCCTCTTCGACACCGGCCAGGGACTCGGGATCATGAACAACATGAAGGTCCTGGGCAAGGACCCCTCCGCATTCAAAAGGATAATCCTGAGCCACGGCCACTATGACCATACCGGCGGCCTTATGCAGGTGCTGAAGAGTCGAGACGGGAAGACCCCCGTCCATGTCCACCCCACGGCCTTCAAGGCGAAAGTTGCACAAATCCCCACGGGGGGCGATCCCATCGAGGTCCCCATCGGAATGAGGGCGACGCGGGAGGAATACGAATCCGCCGGCGCGGAGTTCGTCCCCATATCGGGATACCAGGCGATCACCGGGGGCATACAGGCGCTGTCCGAGGTCGCGCGGCCCAAGGGATGGGCCACCTGGGACACGCGGCTCAAGCAGAAGGAGGGGGACACCACCATCTCCGATCCCTTTGACGACGACGTGTCGCTCCTCATCGAGACCGACTCAGGTCCCGTGGTGCTCCTCGGATGCGCCCACGCGGGCATCGTTGAAATACTGAACGATCTGTCGAAGCGAAGCGGCCACAAAGAATTTCACGCCGTGATCGGCGGCACCCACCTTGAATCCGCTCCTGAGGAGTACGTGAAGAAGGCGATCGACACCCTGAGGGCGTACGGGGTGAAAAAGGTCGCGGTGTCTCACTGCACCGGCTTCGCCCGGGCCGCCCGTTTCGCCGCGGAATTCCCCGATTCCTTCGCCACGGCCTCAACCGGCGCCGTCTTCGAATTCTAGGGCACGGGTGTTGTCATGGTGATTGCGATCGCGAGCGGCAAGGGGGGAACGGGGAAAACGACCGTGGCCCTCTCAGTGGCCACCCTGGCCTCGTCCCGGGGCGGGAGCGTTGCCCTCCTCGACTGCGATGTCGAGGAACCGAACGCCAACCTGTTTCTCAGGGCGCCCATTGACGGCACCGCCGAGGTCAACGTCCCCGTTCCCTCGGTGGACGAGGGAAAATGCGACGGATGCGGCGAGTGCGAAAGGATCTGTGAATTCAGCGCCATCGTCCTCGTGAGGGGGCTTCCCCTCCTTTTCCCCGAGATGTGCCATTCCTGCGGCGGCTGCGCCCTGGTCTGTCCCCCCGGGGCGATCTCGGAGAAGGGACGGAGAATCGGCGTCGTTGAGCGCGGCACGGCGGGACGGATCCGCTACGCCGGGGGTCGCCTGGACATAGGCGAGGCGATGTCGCCCCCCCTCATCAGGGAGGTGAAGGCCATGTACCGGGACGCGGAGGTCCGCGTCATCGACTCCCCGCCGGGAACGTCCTGTCCGGTGATAGAGGCGATAAGGGAAAGCGACTTCCTCGTGCTCGTGACGGAACCGACCCCCTTCGGCCTGAACGACCTCGCCCTTGCCGTGGACATGGCCCGCGCCCTGGGCCTTCCCTTCGGCGTGGTCATCAACCGGTCGGGGGAGCATGACCGCATCATCATCGGGTACTGCGAACGGGAGGGGATCGATCTCATCGCGGCGATACCCGATACCCGTTCCGTGGCGGAGCACTACTCCCGGGGCGATTTTATCGATCACCTCATCGGGCTCCACGGCGAACGGATACGGGCGATACTGGACCACGCCGAGGCCCATCGACGCGAGGGGGTGAAGCGATGATACGGGAACTCGTCATCATAAGCGGAAAGGGAGGCACGGGCAAAACGAGCATCGCCGCGGCCATGGCGTGCCTGGCGGAGAACAAGGTCATCGCCGACTGCGACGTCGACGCCGCCGACCTCCACCTGGTCCTCGACCACCGCGTGATCGAGGAAACCCCCTTCGAGGGCGGCCGGAAGGCGCGCGTGGAGCAATCGTCCTGCACGGGATGCGGCGCCTGCGTCGATTACTGCCGCTTCGACGCCATCGTCAAAGACGGGGGCACCTACCGGGTCGACGCCGTCGCCTGCGAGGGCTGTGGCGTCTGCGCCCGCTTTTGCCCCGAGGGGGCCATCGTCATGGAGTCCCACGTTTCCGGCTCCTGGCGCGTTTCGGAAACGCCCCGGGGGCCCCTGGTGCACGCCCGCCTGGGTATCGCCGAGGGCAACTCGGGAAAGCTGGTGACCCTCATCAAAAAGAAGGCCCGTTTCCTCGCGGCGGAGCGGGGATATGACCTGGTGCTCGTGGACGGCTCCCCGGGAACGGGATGTCCCGTCATCGCCACCATCTCCGGGGCGGCCCTGGTCCTCGTGGTGACCGAGCCCACCGTTTCCGGCCTCCACGACCTGGAGCGCGTGCTGGATCTTACGGCGCACTTCGGCGTGGCCCCGGCGGTCTGCGTGAACAAGGGGGACATCAACCCGGAGATGACGGAGAAGATCCGCGCCTTCTGCGGAAAGCGCGGGGTTCCCCTCATCGGCGTCATTGACTACGATCCCGACGTCACGGCCGCCCAGGTGGCGGGGAAAAGCGTCGTGGAATACTCGGAGGGACCCGCCTCCCGGAGCATGAAGGACCTGTGGGAACAACTCCGAAAAATAATGAACCCATCCATACGGCAGGAGGATAGTAAAAAGAATGTTCAATAAAAAGGAAAAAAACGGCGCCGCCAGCGGCGCTTCGAAGGGAAACGGCCCCGCTCCGGCGCCGAAAACCGATGATGACGCCGCCCTGAGGGAGAACATGGCGGGAATATCCCGCACGATCATCGTGCTCTCGGGAAAGGGAGGCGTGGGGAAAAGCACCGTGGCGGTGAACCTCGCATCGTCACTGGCGGAGAGCGGCCTCAGGACGGGTCTTCTCGACATCGACATCCACGGGCCGAGCGTGCCCCGGCTCCTGGGACTCGAGGGACAGAAGATCATGGGATCCGCGGAGGGCAAGCTCCTTCCCGTGGAACACCGGACCGGCATCAAGGTGGTCTCCGTGGGCTTTTTCCTTCCCGGTACCGACGACGCGGTCATCTGGCGGGGCCCCCTGAAAATCGGCGTCATCAAGCAGTTCCTCACCGACGTCCTCTGGGGCGACCTCGACTACCTGGTCGTCGATTCGCCGCCCGGCACCGGGGACGAGCCCCTTTCGATCTGCCAGCTGGTGAAAGACCCCCACGGCGCCATCATCGTCACGACGCCCCAGGACGTGGCGATCATCGACGTGAGGAAATCGATCTCATTCTGCCGCCAGCTCAACATCCCGGTGCTCGGGGTCATCGAGAACATGAGCGGGTTCATCTGCCCCCACTGCGGCAGGGAATCGCATATATTCAAGAGCGAGGGGGGCAGAAAGATGGCGGAGGACATGGGCATTCCCTTCCTCGGGAGCATTCCCCTGGAGCCCGCCATCGTCACGGGAGGGGACAGCGGGACCCCCTTCCACAACCTCGAAAGCGAGGCCGCCCCGGCCAGGGCGAGCTTCTCCCGCATCGTCGAGACAATCACAGGAGGTTCAAACCGATGAAAATAGCGATACCCGTGGCACAGAACAGGCTCTGCCTGCATTTCGGGCACTGCGAGAGGTTCGTGGTCTTTGACGTGGACCCGGCGAGCAAGACCATTGCCGGCGAAACGAGCCTGGAAGCGCCGCCCCACCAGCCGGGCCTCCTTCCCGCCTGGCTCGCCGAGATGGGTGTGACCTGCGTCATCGCCGGCGGCATGGGTGGACGCGCCCAGGGACTCTTCGGCGAACGCAACATAACCGTGGTTACCGGCGCTCCCTCCGGGGATCCGAAATCGATCGTGGACGATTTTCTCGCCGGACGGCTCGAAACGGGACCCAACGCCTGCGACCACTGACGCGCCCCGGAAGGCAGAGTCACCAAATCCCTCCCCTCCCCCGGGGAGAGGGGAGGGACGATCAATGAATATTTTCTGCTTGCGCCGGTTCGCCCCGGCCCCTACTCTCTGATCCGGGGAGGCGTGAGGTGCGGGTTGCGCGGGACGTATTCGACCGGATGGTGCAGCGCGAGGCGTTGAAGGTGATAGAATCGCTCCCGGAGGACCTGCGCTCACCGGCGGTCGGAGTCCCCGTCATCACGGCGGATCGTCCCACGGCGGAACAGGTCGAGCTCACCGGCGGCCATGATGACCTCGTGGGAATCTACGAGGGGATTTCACTTCCCGAGCGCCGCGTGGACGACAGCGGGAACCTGCCCGACCGGATCACCCTCTTTCGCATTCCCCTCATGGCGTCCTGCGGCTCGATGGCTGAGCTCCGCAGGGAGATCCGGATAACGATACTGCACGAACTCGGCCACTTTTTCGGATTCGGCGAGGGTGACCTGGAAGACCGGGGGCTGTAAAACCCTATTCCGGCCGTTCCGCCACCCTGACGGAGAGCCGCACCATCTTGCGCTCGCGCCACACGATGATCGACAGTGTTTTCCCCACGGGCGCCTCTCCGACGACCCGGAGGAGGTCCTGGAAGGTCTTGATGTCCTTGCCGTCTATTTTCAATATAACGTCGCCCACGCGAATGCCGCCCCGCTCCGCCGGGCTTCCCTGGACCACCTCGCCCACGAAGGCGCCCTCGCCGCTCTCGAGGCCAAGCTCCCGCGCGTAGTCCTCGGTGATCTGGGCGATGCTCACCCCGATATAGCCGCGCTTGATTTTCTTGTGCTTCTTGAGCTGTTCCAGGATAGACCGGGCGGTGTTGACCGGGATGGCAAAGCCGATGCCGATATCACCGCCGGTCTGGGAGTAGATCATCCGGTTGATCCCTATCACCTCTCCGTAGATATTGATGAGGGGCCCGCCGCTGTTTCCCGGGTTGATGGAGGCGTCGGTCTGGATATGGGAACCCCCCATGAAGTCGACGTCGCGCCGGCCTATGGCGCTCACGACGCCCAGGGTGAAGGTCCTGTCGAGTCCGAAGGGATTCCCGATGGCGATGGCCCAGTCACCCACCTGCACGCTGTCCGAATCGCCCAGGTAGACCGGGCTCAATTTCTGGTTCGAGGAGACCTTGAGGAGCGCGAGGTCCGTCCTCTCGTCGGAGCCGACGATCGTCGCCTTGTAGCTCCTGTCGTTTATGCTTACCGTGACGGTATCGACGCCCGCCACGACGTGATGGTTGGTGCATATGTAGCCGTCCTCGGAAAGGATGAAGCCGGACCCGAGACCCCGGCGGCGCTCCGTGCGCTGACCCTGGGGGGGACGCCCAAAGAAATCGCGAAGGAAGGGATCGTCGAAAAAGGGATGCTGCCTCACGCGCACCACCTGCTCCGTGGTTATGTACACGACCCGGTCCTTGTAGAGGCTGAAGATCTTCCGGAACGAATCCTGTATCTCGCAGGCCTTCCCGATTTCAGAGGTTTTCCTGAGGGGCGACTGCCCCATGTCCCCGAAAAGCGTCGATTCTCCTGATTTAAAGCATGAGAACTGGTGCACCAGAAGGAAAAGCCCCAGAATCGCCATGGGGACAACAATCCGCATCTTTTTATTCATCACACACCTCTTCCACCGGTCCCGCAAGGGGGTCGGTTATATGGTAATCACCTCTCGGCAAGCTCCACGGTCACCTGAAATCCCTCTCCCGCTCCTTCGCTTTGCGCTTTTCCTCTTCCATTAGGGTCTCACGGAAAATAAAGCGGTAATCGTTGGTGTTATCGACCTGTATCTGCTTCAGGTCAACCCGGTTATGCACGGATTTTTTCTTGCACCCCGTGCCGCTCAGGAAGAGCGTGACAGCCATTAATGATACACAAAGGAGTTTCACCGGTAACCTCATGCCTTTCGTTTCCAATGGACCCATATCCCGTTTTATTCAAGTATTTTATCGAATTTTCCCTATTTTTTGGAATATCGATGCCCCTTCTCCCCATTTTTCTCTCACTGGCCTTTCATCTTCGCCATTCGGAACTTTCCCGGTTATTATCTTGACTGGCATCTTCAATGGAAGAGAATAGCCTTTCCCGGCGCGCCACGTCTCCCCGGAACGCCACCGGGGACCCGTCGCGCCGCACTTCCCGAGAACAAGGAGCGAATCATGATAGCGCGTATCGACCATATCGCCATAGCGGTTAAGGACTATGAAAAAGCCGAATCATTCTTCACCGGGCTCCTCGGCGGCGTCCCCGGGACCGGCGCCCGCGATGATACCATGGGCTATTTCTGGCAGAATATATGGCTCGGCGACCTGAGCAGGCTCGAGCTCCTGGCGCCCACGGCCGGGGGAAGTTTCCTCGAAGGTTTTCTCAAGAAAAAAGAGATGGGAGGCGTCCATCACATTACCCTCCAGACGCCCGACATCACGAGCGCCGCGGCGGAGCTCGAACGCGCCGGCATCCCCTATTTCGGATTCAGGGAATACGGCAACGCATGGAAGGAGCTCTTCATCCATCCGAAGCATGCCTTCGGCGTGCTGATCCAGATAGCCGAGTTTCACGCCGATGACTGGCTCGCGAATTCGGTGAAATTTCCCCGGGGAGAGAAATTCGCCGTGCACAAGGAAGCGGATGGCGGATGTTCCCTCACCGTCGCCCACCCCGGCGGAGGAAAGGCGACCGTCACGCTCACGGCAGAGGAAGCGGCACGGCTGCGCGACGAACTGGGGGGATAACAGTCCGCGGCGCGCCGTCGATGAATTAGATTTGACAGAACCCTCCCGGTGCGTTACATTTACGAATAGAGAAAGGCCCCGGGGGAACAATCATGAGAATCGTTACGCATCTCCCGAACAATGCATCGGCTGGCGCGGTTTCTCCTCCCCCTGCCGGTCCATCGTCCTCTCGCGGAGGGCCGCTCCCTCAGGCTGCTCAGCCGGCCGGCCCCGCTGCGGAGCGGACCATTGGCGACGCCCTTGCCATCGCGCGGATGTCCCAGAGCGTCATCCAGCGCGCCATATCGATCGCCCTGCGCCTCAAGAGCATCGCCGCCAACGCCATCGCCACGGGTGACGTGGACAGGCACGCCCTGGCGGAAACCGTGAGCGAGATCGGGTCCACCCTGGGTGAGCGCGTCACCGGCCCTCCTCCCGCGCCCGCGCCGCCCCCCGGCAACGCGGCGGCGCCTTCCATGGGAGAGGAGCTCGGAATACTGCGCGATGCCGCCGCGGGGATTGAAGGGATGAGGGCCCCGCAACCCGCGGTGATCGACGGGTTGCTCAGAAAACTTGACGAGACCATCACCGCATACACAAGGCGGGGCATTGACCTCCTGGAATTCATGCCGGGAACCGCCCCCGCCGCGCCAGGAGAGACCGCATCGCCCGGGGCACTCGCCGCACGGGCACGGTCCGCGATCGAATCGAACCCCGCCGTCGCCCTGAACGCCCAGGGCAATCTCGCCCCCGCCGCGGTGGGACGACTCACGGCGTAAGGTCCCGCTAAAAAAAAATCAAAAAAGTTGGATTTATCTTGACTAATAATTAATTTACATTTATATGAACCTCATGGTTGAAGGATTGTCGAACTCTCCTTTTGTATCTTGTACTTTCTTATTAGCATAGACAGTGACGGTTAACGCGCTGGAGAAAAAAATAAAAATAATCATCATTATTAAGGGTTGGCATAATTAATCGTACTGAAAGTCAGGTACCGGTTCTTTGATACGCCACTGAATAGCGCATCACAATGACACGCAAAGAAGCAACACTACATACTGGTTCATACCAACACCGCGTTACGATAAGTCACATCGCTCATGCAATCGCCGCTCCCCAGAGCCAACCCCTGGAGGACACGCGCCCGGCGGCCCTTTCAGTCTTCGAATCAATACAATCCTATTACCACAGGCTGGACGGCGCGGGCAGGGAGGACTGCCAGCTGTCGCTCAATGACTGCTTCGCCGTACGTCTTGCCCTCGTTATCATGACAGCCCTTTCAGAAGGAAGTTTACCCGAAACAAAAAGCGGCTCCTACGGCGATGCCTTCTACCGTCACTGCCTTGAAAAGGCCGCGGAAGAGGGACTCTCCGATGAGATCGACGATGAGGAGATACTTCTGATCGGAATAAAGCAATGCCTCATCATAATGTCCGCCGCGGGAATAATCAAGAACGAAGAAGGCCGCGCCGATATCGATCGGGACGGCCTCAACGAGAAAAATATCCACCAGCGGCTCTTCAACGCCTTCTGGAACCTGGCCCCATGGGACGAGATATTTCCTTCGGATCCGGAGACGGCGAGGGAACTTTGTCATGAAAAGAGCATTTTAAAAGACCTCCTCGCGCGCCATGCCGGTGCCGTGAGCCTTGACGCCGTGGCGAACGAGTTCTTTGAAATGACGGGCTTCACCTCGCCGGGAGACCTGGAGATGATATCCTTCCTTGACTTTTATTTTTTCGCCTGGCTGGAGCGTTTCGGGCTGATACGCTATATCAAGGGACGGCTCTATGATCCCGTCCGGATAGCGGTCACCGGCATCGGCAGGAACCTGTTGCATTCTTATTCATGACGAACCCGTCAAGGGTATCCCCGGACCGGCTCATATCCCCCTGAGAGGTGACATGCGATGAAACACTTCGGCGTTCTGGCGCTGGTCATGGCGACAACGCTCCTTTCCTGCTCCCGGTACAATATTACCAGGGAAATCCAGCATGGCGCGCTCCTGTCAAAATTCAAGAACAGCGGGGTTCTCTTCCGAAACACCCACAACAGCTCCATACCGGTCGAGAGGCTCAACGCCAGCCTTGTCCAGTGGCTTGGGGGATACGAACTTACAAACAGCCTGAAAGTAATAGAAAACGCCCCGGAAAACCTGAGCCTCTGCACATCCGAGTTTGACCGTTTCGTGCAGTACTCGAATCGCGACGACCTTCTCTACAGTAAAACGAGGGGGATTATCAACCGGTACCTGAACGATAACCGGGAGGACCTGGAGTCACTCTTCGAAGAGCACGGGCTTGACAGCCTGATATTCTACGAGATCGATACCGCGATGTCGGCGGAACTGCAGTTTCTTGATTTCGGGTCAATGATGCTGATCATTGACCGGGAGTACAGGATCGTGTACATGGATCACCAGTTCAACTCGTACAACACGAACGAATACGACAAGGAGGTTATGCAGGATAACCTCCTTGACCAGGTGAACGGGAGATTCCTCGAGCTGATGAAGAAACTCGATTACGTGAAAAGCAAGAAATAAGAATTCCTGTGGAGACGGCGGGATTCGAACCCGCGTCCTGCAACTCAGCCATACGGCGTCTACATGCTTGTCCTGCTCGTTTGATTTAAAATGTCCCACCGGGAACAGGCACCGTTAGAAACATTCGAGCCCCCTGTTGTTTCGCCCTCATCCCGGGAGCGTGGAATCGGACTATCCCCTGAATATGACGCCTTCAGTTGCCCCAGAGGAGCGGGCGGTCTGAAGACGTGGCAGTTAATTAAGCTGCCAGTGCAAAATTATTGTCTGCACTTACGTTAGGTCTGCCATGTTTAACGAGTTGACAGCACACTCGGCATGCAGCCATACCACCGACATTACAGTCGAAACCAAACTCGTCCCCCTTCCCACGCAATATACCAAAAAGTGCCCTCCGGCGTCAAGATATTGCTGATATTTTCTTGACACCGCCCGGGAAATGGCGACCATGAGGCCCTGATGATGCGTTGTGCACACCCGGCGTCGTAACGCCAGGAGGTCTTTCACGGAATGCTGCCACATCGGACACGACGATTCCCTGCCCTTGTGTTGACGGGATCTATTATCGCGCTTTGTATCGCCCTCCCTGGTTTCCATGCCCGGATCCCTGCCGCGGCCCTGGGTGCCGAGAAGGAGGGAGAGAGGACCCCCCTTAATTTCAAAAGCGTCGTCGGATACTGGCTGTTGACGTACCCGGGCAACTACGGCTACCGGTTCAATCTTTACTCCAATTACCGGGCCACGGTGGCCATCTACCTCAACAACCAGACCCTTTATTTCAACGGGGTCTACACCATCACCGACACTGATAAATTAAGAATCAACATTTACGAAATGAAAGTGGAGCACCGCGGCGCGCCGGGAAGGAACAGGGGGTACGTCAAGGCGAAGTCCTCCCACTTCACCTTCGGCGGCTACAAGATCGTCAAGAACAGGAACGAGACCCTCCATCTCCGCCCCATCGCCATCATCATCGACGGAATGAACTCGGAAGGATACTTCGAGCCCCTTATCAAGCTGAGCAGGGTGCGATGACCGGCACCGGGTCGTTCTTCTTCCGCAACAACCGGGGCCAGCGCCTGGCGGGCCGCATCCGTCACGCCGCCCGGTCAGCCGGGACCGGAATCGTTTTCAGCCACGGCCTTTTCTCGTCAAAGGACGGATACAAGATCACGCGGCTCTCCGACGCCATCGTATCGACGGGGACTCCCCTCCTGGCCTTCGACTTCTCCTTCGCCGGCGAATCGGAAGGACGGATGACGGACCTTTCCCTGCTCCAGGAAGCGGAAGACCTCGCCGCGGCGATCCGCTGGGCCACGGACAACCTCGGCTGGCGATCATTCCATCTCATGGGGTCCAGCATGGGCGCCGCGGTCACCCTGCTCCACGCGTCGAAACACCCCGCGGGCATCGAGTCCCTCCTGCTGATCGCGACCCCCGTGGACCTCCGCCGCCTCATCACCTCTGTGACGGGCCTTGACGCGGCGGCCCTCGAGGCCCTCCCGGATGAGGGAACCCTCGCCATCGAGGGGATCGAGGTGCGCACGTCGTTTTTCCGCGAGCTGTTGCGCGTCGACATCGCCGCGGCGGCCCGGGCGGTCACCTGCCCGGTCATCGCGTTTCACGGGGGCCGCGACGCAACCGTAGATCCGGGAAACGTGCGACTCCTCGAGGAAAACATCCGGGGCCCCCTCAGAACGGTCCTTATCGACGACGGTGATCACAACCTGACCCGCGAAGAGGACATACAGCTCCTGAGGGCGGAGATCACCGGCTGGATCTCGGGGGGCCACATGGACCGGGTGGTCCGACAGGAGAACTCATGATCGGGACATACGTGTGCGTGCTCGGCGCCCTGATGGTGGCCCTGGGAGCCGTGGAATGCGCCGTTCCCCGAAGGGCCTTCTCCCTCTGGAAACGCTGGTCCGCCCACCGCCTCTTCTTTCTCCACGGGGCCTTCCTCATAGGCGCGGGATTCCCACTCATCCTCTACCGCGGGTCCCTCTCCACGCCAATATTCATCATCGGCGTGGTCATCGTCCTGACGGGCCCCTTCATCCTCATCTACCCGGAAAAATTCCGGGACATGTTCAGCTCTTTTGAGAAGGAGATGGGACCGGAACGGATCCCGGCCCTGATGCGTACGGAATCGATCATCAGGATAGCCCTGGGCGCGGTTCTCCTGGCGGGATCACTGCTTGGGTGATTAATTCTTAATCAGAGAAAAATACAGCGGGCGGGGCCATGGGCGCCCGCCCGCATGAATGACGATCGTTGTGACTAATACGATCTCCCCTAGAACAGCTTCGGCAGTTTTATCTTCTTCAGGCCGTCCTTGATCAGCTTTCCCCCCGCGTCCTTCGCCGCCGCCTTGATGGCGTCAGCCGCGATGGTCTTGATAAGCCCGTCGATGGACCCGAGCTTCGGATGGGTGAGCTGCGCGGCAGGCGCCGCGTTGGTGCCGGTAATCCTGAATTTCAGGTACACCATGCCGTTCTCGTTGAGGAGGGGCTTCATGGCGGCCTCGGTTATGTTGTCCGCCTTTGCGTACTTGTCCACGCCCAGCTGCTTCAGCCCCGATTCGATCTGCTTCCTGATTCCCACCCTGATCGCGTCGTTGCGGCTCTTCAGGAGCTCCAGCTCAAGGTTCACGTTGAGTGCCTTCGTCGCGGTGTTGGTCATGCCGTCAAAGAGAAGCCGGCATTCCTTGAGCTTCAGGTTCCCGTTCGAGAGCTTGGCGACGCTGGCCTTGTACCAGAGATCCACGTAGGCGAGACGCGATCCCTTCCATGACTGCTTGCCCTTAAGAAAGGAAAGCTGGTTCCCGATGTACTTGTTCAGGACGCCGTTCCCGGCGATGGAGTTGAAGATCTGAAGTCCCGTAATCTCGCCCTCGGGCGAGCCGGCGTGGAGGGATATCTCCGGGTCAAGTTTTTTCGTCTTGATATCGAAGGGCTTGGCGTTCCCGCTGACGTCGAAGGTGATGTCGAAGGACTGAACGCTCCCGGTTCTGACCGGACCCACGGTCTTGACTCCCATGTAGATCTCTATCTTGGCATTGTTCTTGTTCTCGAGGTCCTTCGGGTCTATCTTGATGTTCTTGACCACGGCCTTGAGCTTGTAAATCTGGAATTTCTGGCCGAATTTTCCGTCGTAGTAGTTGATGACACCGTCCCTGATTCCCACTTCCCCGACGCTGACCGCGATGGGAATAGTGTCCGCAGTGAAGGGCTCGGAAGGCTCCGCCGCTTCCTTTTCGAGCTCCGCCTGTTCCTCGGGTGTCAGCTTCTTGGGCCGGGTAAGGTCATCGAAGTTGAAATACCCCGCCGCGCTCCGCGACACGTTCACCGTTGGTGAATAGAGCACGAGCTCCTTGAGCTCGAAATTCCTCTTAAGCAGGGGCAGGAACTTGAACTTGAGCCTGAGGCGTTCCATGCTGACGAACACGTCGTTGGCCGGTACCGGCTTCCCCTTCAGGATTTCGAGCTGCTTCTCCGTCTTGAAATTCGAGATTTTGACCCCATCGACCTTGATGCCCGACACGAAGGCGAAGAGACCCACGCTCACGTCCTCGATCTGCACGTGGCGGCTGAGGGCCTTCTTCATCTGGTCCTCGATAAGCCCCTCGTTAACGACGAAACCGATGGCAATGCTCGCGGCGATGATGAGGACCAGTATGCCTCCGACGATACCGCCCAGAATCTTGAGAATCTTCTTAACCATGATGTTTCACTCCTGATGTGAATATGATCATATCTTCCCCGCGGCGCCCCCCGGCCCCGCGTTGCGTGCCTACCAGACCACCCCGAAGGACACACCGAGGTTGAACCCTTTCGTAAAATAGTACGTGAAGGGAATGTCGATGATCACCGGCCCGAAGCTCAGGCCGGGCCCGCAGAAGATTTTCGGAAGATAATTGCCCGATCCCTTGCCTCCCTGCTTTCCGTAAAGGGAGAATATACCCACAGTGCTGAGAGGCCCGGTGATGAGGCCCAGGGAGGAATACCTGAGACGCGAGCTTCCCATGGCGAAGTCGATACCCGCCCCGGCGTGGATGTTGATGACCCAGAAAAGGCGCACCGACGTCGATATCTCCAGGGGAATGACATAGGATTCGGTCTTCGCGTAGAGGCCGACGATGGGCCGGAAGGTGAACCCGTCAATACTGTAGGGAGACAGTTTCAGATCGATCTTGGTGGTGTTGGTCTGCCAGAGGAAGCCGGTCCCCACGGAAAGGCCGCGCCAGAGCACGAACTTCACGGGAGGCGCCTTCTGCGCGATGATCTGGTAGTTGAGCATGCCCCCGGCATGAGTGCCGTCGAATCCATACTCGTGGTAGGTATACTTGAGCTTTCCGAACTTTCCCGAAAGGTAGAAGCCCCCGGGAAGCTTGACCCCCACGTTGGCGGACCAGGCGTTCCACGCCACGCCAATCAGGAGATCACCCTGGTCCCTGAGCCTCTGGGGAAGCTTCTTGTAGTACGAAAGGTCTGTCGTCGCGGCGGGAACCTGGGCGGCCGCCATGGTG
>CAZKPR010000099.1:0-13693 GCA_964554685.1 uncultured Leptospirales bacterium
CATGCCATTGATAATGCGTGGATAGTTCATCATTCTACAGTATAGTACGTAACGGCATGGGGAAAAGTTTTACTTTTTTCCGTCGATATCCCTTCATGCAAACAGGCAACACGCCGTCCGGCTGATTCAGATCGGAGGTATTGGTTAAACAGGCACCATGCCTGGACGGGGAATTCCCGGAATCAGGAATAGATGGCATCGTCCCGGCCCTGCCAGGCAAGCCCGGGAGAATTGTATGTTCGTTTCAGGTGAAACGCCAGGGGGCGCGCCCTCACGACTGCGCCCACCCCTCGACGGATTTCCTCATCTTCTCCGAGGCCTCCTCCATGGAGACCTTCGATCCCTGGGAGAAGATGAAGCTCCCCATGTTCAGCCAGATCAGCTCCGCCTCGTTCCACGTCACGCCCATACCCTGGAGCTCCTGGAGGAGCTGGCCCGAGATCCTGATCAGCCTGTCGAGGTCCGTGTCCATGCCCTGTTTTCCCCTTGCGTCATCGACCATTTCTTCCTCCCCGTGTCATCACCCTCACTTCCACTGCTCCGCCTGGAGTATGGTCCTGAACAGGCCGCGGTACCTGAGGGCCTTGTCGTGCGCCAGCTTCGCGTCGGCAACGTCCTTCGCCTGGAAATTCGACGACCGCGTGCCGGCGCGGTCTGCTCCGTTATCGTCCTTCAGGTTCACGATCAGCTGGATGAGCTTCCCGTTCTGAAAATAATACCGCTTTTCCGACACCACGGGCTCCCCGCCGTGCCCGCTCTTCTCCTGCCAGTAGTAAAACACGGGTTCACCCTTTTCGTCGTAGAGGTACTCGATCCGGCAGGAGACGCTCCCCGCGACGTTGTAGGTGACCGCGACCATCTTGAGCGCGCTGTCCATCAGGTAGGGGTCCCGCTCCGGCGCCGCCTGCCAGGAGGTGTGGTAGAAGCGGACGTCGGTCACCTGGAGGCCGATGGCCGGCAGGGTGGTGGCCATCCTCAGGAGGTGCACGGTCCCCCCGCACTCATCCTCGTCCTCGCAGGCGAGCTCACGGGCGGACTTGTAGAGGGCCCGGATCTTCTCGATGCGGCCGTCCCCCCGCGCCGGGACCGCCGCGACGAGGGCAAGGGCCGTCGCCAGCAATGACGCCCCTGCCATGATTCTCATGGTATTCATGCCAAAAACCACCTCTTCACTGTGGGCCGATCAGGATGAATTGATCCAACCGCCACTGATCATTTCAGATCGAAAGCGCGCTGACAAGCAAAAACTTCCCCGCAGGGCCAATAAATTCATTCCGCGCAGACGCTCCGCGAAGGGCCCGATTGTTTCAACCGCCGCGCGGTACTCCGCGCGGCGGCGGCCAGGGTGGCCGTGGCGGGGACCTCATAGCCGTTGTCGGGAACATGCATCGCGTCGCTCCCCTCCCCGCAGAGGCTCACGATGACCGGGTACTCCGGCAGGAACGGGTCCATGTCGCTTTCGGCCATGACGGAGAAGGTTATCGTATCGTACCGGGGCCCCCTTATGGTTTCCATCACGCGGGCCTGGTAGAGATGGTTCACGTAGCCGCCGGCGATCTTTCGCAGAAGCGTTTTTTCCTTCACCTTTCCCCTGAGGATTATCACGATGGCCGTGTAGTCCGTGGTTTCGATATTCGCCCTCACCAGGTCCGGGGAGAGATACGGCTCCTCCGGGGCGTACCGCTTCATGACGGCCCTGTTCTCAACCCAGCCATCGCAGACCGCGCAGGCGCCGACAGGAATCAGCAAGGAAAGAACAACGGGAAGCAGTGGACCGCGCCGCATCGTTTTCAAGATTTCCCGCAGCACCGGGGGATATCCATCCCCTTCTGCATGGACCGGTGATAGTGAATGGATCTCATGGGAACCACTCTGGCCGATGAAGCGCCCTATTTCAAGATAAAAAACCGGGGAACCGTGGCCCTGAGAAATCGAAACCGGTGTCGGTCATTTATTTCTTGCCCGCGCGTCAGCCCCCGTGTAGTATTGCATCGGGAAAAGGGGGCCTGTCATGGGAGAATGGCGTAAAACCGGGTGCGTTCTCTGCGCGCAGAACTGCGGTCTCGAGGTCTACGTCGAGAACAACATCATTCACAAGGCCAGGGGGGACAAGGAAAATCCCCGGAGCCGGGGTTACCTGTGCCGAAAGGGCGCCCGCGTGGCGCACCACCAGCACCATTCCGGGAGGCTCTCCCATCCCCTCAAAAAAGAGGGCGATCGCTTCGTCAGGATTACCTGGGACGACGCCGTGGGGGAGATCGCGCTGAAGCTGAAAAAAATCCTGGACGACCACGGGCCGCGCTCCCTGGCCTACATGGGGGGCGGTGGCCAGGGCTGCCACTTCGAGGCGGGCTTCGGCGTGGCCCTCCTGCGCGGCCTCGGATCGCGCTACCACTACTCCGCCCTCGCCCAGGAGCTCACCGGCATCTTCTGGGCCCACGGGCGCATGACGGGCAAGCAGTACCTCTTTACGATTCCCGACGAGGAGCGGACCGAGATGCTCCTGGGCGTGGGATGGAACGGCATGGTGAGCCACCAGATGCCCCGGGCGCCCCTTGTTCTCCGCGCGCTCTCGAAGGACCCCGGCAAACTCCTCGTCATCATCGACCCCCGGAAATCGGAAACCGCGCAGATTGCCGACATCCACCTGGCGGTGCGGCCCGGAACCGACGCGCTCCTCTTCAGGGCCATGATCGCCATCGTGCTGCGGAACGGATGGCAGGATTCAGGCTATATCCGCGACCACGTGCGGGGTTTCGATGAAATCGCCCCCTGGTTCGCCGATTTCGACGCGGCCGCCGCCCTCAGGGTGTGCCGGCTCGATCATGACGAGGTGACAAAGGTCTGCCATGAGCTGTCGCGCAGGAGGGCGTGCGCCCACCCCGATCTCGGGGTGTACATGAACCGCCACAGCACCGCCGCCACCTACCTCCTCATGATCCTGATGGCCATTACCGGCAACGTCTGCGTCCCGGGAGGGAACGTCATCCCCGGCACTATCATGCCCCTGGGAGGCCACACGGACGAGCGCGACCCCAAGACCTGGCGCACCGTGGAGACGGACTTCCCGGCCCTCATGGGCTACCATCCCCCCAACGTCATGCCCGAGGAGATCATGAGCGAAAAGCCGGCTCGCCTTCGGGCCGTGATCTGCTCCCAGTCGAACCCCCTCAGGTCCTACGCCGACACCACGGCGTACGAAGAGGCCTTCGCCAGGCTTGACCTCCTGGTGACCTGCGAGCTGGCCATGACGGAAACCGCGGCGCTCTCCCACTACGTCCTGCCGGCCCGGTCCGGATACGAGTCGTGGGACAGCACCTTCTTCTCCTGGAACTTCCCCGAGATCTATTTCCAGATGCGGCGCCCCGTCGTGGAGCCCGGGGGCGAGCGCCTGGAGGTGGGGGAGATCATGACCAGGATCGCGGCGGCCATGGGCCTCGTGCCCGAAATACCCGATTCCCTGCAAACCGCCGCGGGCGAAAGCAGGGCGAAGTTCGGCATGGAGCTGATGAAATTCGCCGGGAAGGAGCCGGCGGCCTTCAGGGCCATGCCCTTCATACTGTCACAGACCCTGGGCAGGGAGCTCGGATCGGGAAACCTGGCGGCCCTCTGGGGGCTCCTCATGACGGCCCCTCCCGGTTTCAGGGAGAGCGCCGCCAGGGCGGGCTTTGCTGAAGGGCCCCTCATGGGGGAGCAGATCTTCCAGGCGGTCCTGGACAATCCCCAGGGCCTCTGGATCGGCAGGGCCGACAGCGCGAACAATTTCGCCGCCGTTGCCCACGAGGACGGGAAGATCCATATCCACATTCCCGAGATGGACCAATGGGTCCGCTCCATTACCCCTGAGAAGGAAGAAGCCGAGCTTTCCGGTAATAAGGAATTCCCCTTCATTCTCGTTGCCGGCCGCCACACCCCCATGAACGCCAACACCCTGATGCGCGACCCGGCCTGGAACGAGGGAAAGCGCGCCTGCACCGCCGCCATGAACCCTGCCGACGCGGAAACGCATCATTTCACCGACGGCCAGACCGTGCGGGTGCGGACCGAGGCGGGATTCGTCGAGGTCGAGCTGGAGGTGAGCGACGAGGTGCGGAGCGGCCAGGTCATCATACCCCATGGCTTCGGCCTGGTCCACGAAAATGCCGTGTACGGCGTCAACGTGAACCGCCTCACGAAGAACACCCACCGGGACCCCTTCGCCGCCACGCCCCTGCACCGCTACGTACCCTGCAGGGTCGAGAAGGTCGGGGGGCGATGAGCCTCCCCGGGAATCACACCGTTGAATGACAGCGCCGGGGCGAACTCCGGTCATGGACACGTGACATCGAGATACTCTTTCCTGATGAGGTCCATGCCGAGTACGCTTCGCAGGTAGATGTCATGCCAGAGCCATCCCATGAAGCGGTTGTGCTGCATGAAGTTCAGCTCCAGGACGTAGTATTCACCGGGATTCTCCGACGCGACGACCATGGTGACGAAAAGGTAACGACTTTTTATCAAAGAGGTGAACTCATCGCGGTTGACCTGCCAGTTCTCCATCGTGAAACGGACCCTGACGACATCAACGGGCCTCACCTCCGGGTATTTTTCGGTGAAGACTTCGATGAGCTTCTTTTCCAGCGCCGGATCATCGATCTTCGATTTCGGCAGGCAGGTAAGATGGCGGGGCGGAAAAAACTTCGACGCCATCCGCTTCCGTATCACCTCCCCCAGGGTCCCGCCTTCGGAGCGGGAATGTCCCGGGGCCAGGCATATCAGAACCCCGCATAGCATGCACGGGAAGGCCATCCGCTTCATGAGAGATACACTCCTACGAAATCACTTCACCGGAATCGGTTATGAGACCCTCCCAATTATAACCGAAGCCGGTCATGCACACAACCGTTTTTCCGCGTTACATTTCTGCCATAACGGCTCGGCAATTTCATCATGCGCGACGCGGTTATTCAGGACAAACAGACGTGAGGCACGAAGCATGCAAAGAGCGCCGATCATTCTTGTCGCCGCAGTGCTCTTTTCCTCCTGCGTGTATCCCGGGAGGTGGCCCAACGCCACGATACCCTACGTGCTTATCGGCTTCTCCCCTGATGAAGAAGCCGCGATACTGACCTCGATGTTTGTATGGGAACAAACCACCGGCGTGAATTTCAAAAATATCGTGTTTGAAGACAATGACGACGACACGAGCGTGCTGCACCTGGTCAGGGGCGAGGGGAACACTGCCCTGGGCGGCATGAGCATCTGCGGATACCAGGAAGACATGCTCCACGTTGTGGTCATCAACGAGGTCACCCCGCAGATCGCGGTGCACGAGCTCGGCCACGTCCTGGGCCTCGACCACGAGCACCAGCGCCCCGACAGGGACAACTACATCATGATCAACTGGAACAATCTCGTCGACCAGTCATGGATACTGCTGCAGTTTGCCAAGCGAACGCCGAAAAATTATGACTATTACACATACGAGTATGATTATTACTCCTGCATGCACTACCAGAACAATTCGTTTGCCCTTGACGCCGATATCGAGACCATTGTATCACCGGTACCCGTGGGGATCTATGACGTGCCGTCACTCCTCGACATAAAGAAAGTCAGGTCAATCCAGGGGACCGACCAGCCTGACGGGATTCAGTAAACCAACGGCGGATTAATTGGCCAGACTGGCGACCCTGGGGCTGGCACTATCCCACAAACGCCTAGGTCTTCATGATGCGCACCCGCTCGACCGCGCTCTCCACCGTGTTTTCCACCACGAAATAATCCAGGTAGCCCAGGGACCGCAGGTAGGTGTGGACCTGGGGCGAGAGCCCGCAGAGGAAGAGGCCGCGCCCCCGCTCCTTCATGTGCGCTTGAAGATTTATCAGGAAGTTGAGCCCCATGTTGTTCATGTACCTGATAGTCTTGAGAACGAGGATGATGTTCTTTTTCACGGCACCCTCGTCCATGAGGTTGCGGATATACATCTCGTACTTCGGCGAGTTGTATTCGTCCAGGTCGGCGCTCAGGTACAGGGCCGTGGCATCTTCGCTCGCTTCGTCGATATAGCTGATCAGGTTCACGCTCGACCTGCGGACGCTTTCCTGCATGAGCTTGTCCAGCGTGAGCTTGACTGCCGTCTGGACGATCCTCAGCAGTTCGTTCAGGTCTATCGGCTTGGTGAGAAAATCGAAGGCCTCCTCCTTCATGGCCTCCACGATGGTTTTCCCGTCCGCCGCGCCGCTCATGAGCACCACGTGCACGTCCCGGTTGATCGACTTCACCCCCCTGAGGAGCTCCACGCCGTTCATCAGGGGCATCTTGAAGTCAGACAGCACCAGCACCGGCTTCTGGCTTTTAAAAAGACGCAGGGCGTCCCTGCCGTTATGGGCGATCACCGTCTGGTATCCCTTTACGGACAGGAAGCCGCTGATCTCGCCGCAGATATCCGGTTCATCGTCGACTACGAGTATAAGCGAATCGTTCATGGCAAACCCCCTCGCCTGGTCCCAGGCGTCATGTAGTTCCGCTCCCGGCGGCCGGCAGCGTTATGTGGAAGACGGTCCCCTCCGGGCCCGAGTCCACGGTAATCTCACCTTTATGCGCTTTTATAATATTATAGCTAATGGAGAGACCCAGGCCCGTGCCCCTGCCCACCTCCTTGGTGGTGAAGAAGGGTTCGAAGATTTTATCGGCAATCTCCGCCGGCACGCCGGGGCCGTTGTCCGCGAAATCAATGCGAACCTGGTTCGATTTTTTATCAAGGCCCGAGGATACGGTGATCACCGGGTCATGGCCGGATCCATCCATCTCCTCGAAGGCGTCCCGGGCGTTCACCGCCAGGTTGATGAACACCTGCTCCAGCTTCGTGGCGTCCCCCATGATCTCGGGGAGCCCGTCCGTCAATCGATAGTGGACCCGTATGGATCGGAGCTTGAGCTGTTCCGCCATGAGGTCCAGGGCCACCTGCACGGGCACGTTGGGGTGCACCGCCTTGTAGTCCTCGTCGCTCCTCCTGCCGAAATCGCGCAGGTGGGTGATGATATGGGCGGCCCGGTCCGTCTGCGCGATGATCTTGCCCACCCGCTCTTCAATAAATTCCTCTGTGTAATACTTTTCCTTGACGCTGTCCATGAGGAATTGCGACGCGGTCTTGATGACGTTCAGTGGCTGGTTCAGCTCGTGGGCGATCCCCGTGGCGATCTCGCCGATAGTGGCCATCTTGGACGATTGCTGGAGCTGGCGCTCCATTAAGCGCTTTTCCGTGATGTCCCTCCCGAATATGAGGAATCCCTCGAGCCCCCCACCCTCGTCAGTGATGGGATTGATGGTGATTCCCAGGAGCCCCTCCTTGCCGTTGCTGTCCCGGAACCGCACATCGGAAACATGAACGGGACGGTTTTCAAGGATGCTGGTGGATATCCCCGTGAATATATCCGGCCATTCCCAGTTTATCGTGAAGCCCGATATCTTTTCCCCCAGGGCCTCGTCCCCTGAGATGCCGAATGTGCTCTCCGCCATCTCGTTCCAGTGGGTGATGACGTCCTTCGTGGACACGCCGATGAGTATAGAGTTTATTGAATTGAGCAGGTGGGTGTTTTCCATGTTGGCGCGCCGCAGCTCCTCGATCGCCTTCTTCCTTTCGGTTACATCGCGTCCCACGCCCAGTACCGCATCGGGCTTGCCATGACGCGCCAGGAGAGAGGCCGTCGCCTCCACGTACCTGATCTCGCCAGACCGGGTCCGCACGGGATACACCGCGTTCTCGCTTTGGCCTCTGGAGGAGAGGATGACTTCAACCTGCTTCAGGGCCCTCTCCAGGTCATCCCCGGAGACCAGGTCGGCGAGGTTAAGCGCGGGTATCTCCTCGCGTCTGTAGCCGAACAGCTCGAGGGCAGCGTCATTGGCGTCAATGAAGTTTCCCCGCAAGTCGTGCACGTACACCAGGTCCATTGAGCCGTCAAAAAGCGCCCGGTACCGGCTCTCGCTCTCCTGCAGGGCCTCCTCCATGCGCCTGCGCTCGCTGATATCGGTCATGAGGCCCGTCAGGCCCGTCACCACCCCCTTCGCCGTAACGGTCCTGCTCGAGGTGCGCACGTGCCGCACTGAGCCGTCCCTGTCCATCACCCTGAAATCAAAGGAGTCGATATCGCCGGAAATGGTGCGCGTGAACCGCGACGCCAGTTCGGGAAGGTCCTCGGGATGCACCAGTTCGCTGAAATTTCTGCCGATTATGTCGTCGACTCGGTACCCGCTTATCCGCTCGATCACGGGGCTCATGTAGGTGATCACGCCCGCCGTATCGAGGGTGAATATCACGTCGTTCAGGTTTTCAACCAGCATCCGGTATTGCTCCTCGCTCCGGCGCAGGGCGTCTTCCATGCGGCGTCGTTCCGTCACGTCCCTCAGCGTTCCCTCCACGACATCTTTCCCGCCGTGGGTGTTCGGTTTCAGTTTTGCCCTCACCAGGCATCGGATGACGACGCCGTCGCCCCGCTTCACGTCGACCTCGAAGTCCCCCTCGACGCCACCCTTCGCCAATTCCCGGCTGTATCGCCTCCAGTCGGAGTGCCTGGCGAACAGGTCTTTCATCGACATGGCCAGCAGGACCTCCCGGGTATGGCCCAGGAGCCGTTCCATGGCGGGGTTGCAGTCAACGAGGGAGCCGCTTATACGGTGGATGAACAGGGCCTCGCCGATGTTTTCCCAGAGGGAGCGGTAGCGCTCCTCGCTGGACCTCAGCTTCACGTCATTCGCGTGCCGGTTGAGGCCGATCTCGACGGTGGTCAGGAGTTCCTGGCCGCTGAAGGGCTTGATGATGTAGCCGTAGGACCGGGTCTTCTTGGCCCGGGCTATGATCTCGCTGTTGGAAAAGGCCGTGATATAGATAACCGGCACGTCGTAGCGCTCGTTCACGATGCCCGCCAGGTCCACGCCGTCCATGTCGCCCTTGATGCGGACGTCCATGAGCACCAGGCCGGGCCGGCGCTTTTTCATCAGCGCCAGGGCCTCCTCCGCCGATGCCGCGGCCCCCATGACCCTGTATCCACCGCCCTCAAGAGTCTGCCGGATCAGTTCAAGGGTCAACAGCTCATCCTCGACAATCAGTATCCCGATCTTATCCATCCTTACGAGACTCCCTCCATGGTCCGCAACTACACGTTGCGCCGTACGTGATGCTTCCCCCATCGCCATGACGGATGCGGGCGCCCATCATGCGCGTTCGGCAACCGATCATGACCCCGCATCCTCACCGGCCCGCGGTATGGTGACCGATATCTCAGTGCCCTTCCCCCTTTTTAATCTGAGTTTCCCGGCGACCTGGCGGGCCAGCACGTTCACCAGGCGCATGCCCAGCGACCCGTCCTTCGCCATGTCAAAACCCGCGGGAATGCCGATGCCGTCGTCCTTCACGGACATCCGATAGCCGCCGGACTTCATCTTCCTGATGGATACCGTGACCTCTCCCTTCCTTTTTCCCGGGAAGGCATGCTTGAGCGCGTTGGTGACCAGTTCGTTTACTATGAGTCCGAAGGGAATGGCCAGGTCGATGCTCATGACAAGGCTCTCCACGTCAATACCGAGCCGCACGCGCCCGGGATCGGTGTTGAGGGATTGAAAAACCGTGGATGCCAGGCTTGCAAGATACTCACGGAAATCGATCCGGGCGAAATCGGCGGACTGGTACAGCTTCTCGTGCACGATGGCCATGGACTTGATGCGGTTCTGCATCTCCTGGAGGGCCGACCGGACCTCCTCCCCACGATCGATGTAGGACGACTGGAGGCCCATGAGGCTGGAGATGACCTGCATGTTGTTCTTGACCCGGTGGTGGATCTCCCTGAGCAGGACCTCCTTTTCATGGAGCGACGCCCTGATCCGCTCCTCGGCCATCTTGCGCTCCGTGATGTTCATGTGGGCCGCGACGATCCTGACCGGCCCCGGTCCCGGGAAGGGGGTCACCCTCCCGATGAACCAGCGCTTCTCGCCGGGGGCATCGCATGGATACTCCTGCTCATAATAGTCCCGTGTTCCCGTCATGACATCCCGTATCCCGGCGGCGAAGTCCGTCGCGCCCTCCGAGCCCTTTCCCGCGGCGCGGTCGCACGCGGCCAGGTAATTTGCGCCCTCACAGACGCGCGCGGGGTCTCCGCCGTTGGCCAGGGCGAATTCCCGCCACGCGCGATTCACGGATATGATCTCCCCCGCGTGGTCCAGGATCGCGATGTTGGCGTCCAGGGCGTTCACCGTGCTCTGGGCGAAGCGCTCTGACTCCCGTACCGCCTCTTCGGCGCGTGTGCGCTCGGTGATGTCGACCATGATCCCCACGATGCCGCCGACGGAGCCGGTTTCGTCGTGGTAGACGGACTTGTTGAAGATAACGTCGTGGGACGATCCGTCTGCGAACCGCACCCGCGCCTCGTAGACCTGCTCGCCCTGATTTCGCAACAGCTCGTTGTCCATCGCGTGGTAGTGCCCCGCCAGCTCGCGGGGGGCCACATCAAAGACGGTTTTGCCGATGATCTCTTCACGGGCAAGTCCCAGGCTTGCCTCGAAGGCGTGGTTGCAACCGACATACGCGCCCCGGTAGTCCTTGAAGAAGATCGGCACGTTGATGGCGTTGATCACCAGGTTCAGAAACTGCAGCTGGAACTGCAGCTTCATCCGCGCCTCGCGGAGGCTCGTGATGTCCTCGAAGGTCGTGTAGACCTGGAAGGGCCGGTCATCCCCCTCGCGGAACTGCGGGATGGCGTTGACGCTGATCCATCGGTATGACGCATCGGCGGGATTGTAGACCCCCATGATGTCGTCCCGCACCTCCCGCCCCGTGCGGAGGGCGCGCATGGCGGGATGCTCCTCCCCGGGGTAGGCCGTGCCGTCCTCGCGAAGGGCGCGCCATCCCTCGTCGACCGAGGTGCGCCCCGTCATACGGTCCAGGGTGAGCCCCAGGATACGCTCCGCCGCCGGGTTGGCCGAGACGATGGCGCCGTCGGCGTCCTGGTACACCACGCCCTGGGCCATGGTCTCGAAGAGTGTGCGGTGCTTCTCCTCGCTCTGCCGGAGGGCCTCCTCCGCACGCTTTCGCTCCGAGATGTCCCGCATAATGACGGCGGTACGGATGTTCCCCTGGCTGTCGCTGAACATCACGGAGCTCGAGTCGATGGGAAACGTCTCGCCTCCGGGGCGAACCCCCGTGAGCTCGCCCTTGAACGAACCGTCGCGTTTCCGCTCACTGAGGGCGGCCGCGAATCGGGGGTCGCTCACGTCCAGGATGCGGTCTCGCCCCAGCCGGCGGATCTCCTCCTCGGTGCGGTTGAACATGCGGCACCCGGCGCTGTTGACCGACAGGATGGAGCCGTCAGGCGCCGTCAGCATGACGGCGTCCATCATGTTCTCGACAATCAGCCGATACCGCTCCTCGCTGGCCAGAAGGGACTCCTCGGCGCGCTTGCGCTCCGTGACGTCCATTCCCACGCCGTTTATTTCCACTAGACTGCCGTCGTCGTCCCACCGGTTAAAGGAGTTCCATTGAAGTATTCGCGTACCCCCGTCCTTGGATGACAGCCGCATCTCGAAACCCCGCACGTCGCCCGATTCGAAGGCGCGGAAAAGCTCATCCTTCTGGGCCCGGAGCTCCCCGGGATAAAAAAGCTCCCACCAGTTTGCCCCGGTAACCTCCTCCACAGAATAGCCCGTCACCTCCTGTACGTAGCGATTGACGAAAACGGTGTCGCCACCGGGCCTGATCGTGCAGATGAGGAAGGGATTCTCCTCGACCAGGGTTCGGTATTTCCGCTCGCTTTCACGCAACAGCTCCTCGGCGCGCATCCGTTTCGTGACGTCGCGAATGGCGGCGATATGGACCGGTCGTCCCTTCCAGGTCAGGTGCGAAGCGGCGATTTCAACGGGAAACACCGTGCCGTCCTTCTTACGGTGATAGCGTATCGGTATGGCGGTCGCCCTGTCCGCCATGGCCTGCCGCGTCCTCTCGGGCTCCGCCGAGAGATCGGTGTTCTTCATCCGCAGAAGCTCCTCGCGGCCGTACCCGTACAGCGCCACCGCGGATTCGTTCATCTCCAGCAATTCGCCGGTATCGTTATCGATAAGGATTATGGAGTCCGACTCGAGGCTGAAAAGCTGGTGGAATTTCTCCTCGCTTTCACGTAGCGCCTCCGCCATGGCCCATTCCTCGGTGATGTCATCGCCAATGGCCTGAAATTCGGCGATACGGCCGTCATGATATATGGCGCGGTTCGTCCAGCGCATCCATCTAATCGTTCCGCCGGCCGCGAGAACCCGTGTCACGACTCTCACCACCGGCTCTTCCGGGGACACCCCCGCAAAGGCCTCGGCCAATGACCGGCGGTCCTCCTCATAGACGAGGAGCCTGTAATCGCCGCCCACGAGGGCATCAGGCCTTTTCCCGAAAAAGGAACAGAAGGTGTTGTTCACGTAGGTAAGGGTCCCGTCGGGAAGGGACCGGCACATAAGGAGCGGCGCGTCCTCGGCAATGGCCCGATAGCGTCTTTCGCTTTTCACGATCCGCTCCTCGACAAGTCTTTTTTCCCTCCTGATGCCCGCTTCAACGAGCTCCCGCTCCACGACCGGGACCAGGCGCGACAGGTTGTTTTTCATGATGTAGTCGTGCGCCCCGGCCTTCATGGCCGCCACGGCGACCTCCTCCCCGATGGAGCCTGACACGATGATGAAGGGAATGTCCCTGCGGCTTTTCTTGAGCACGCCGAGGGCGCCGAGGGAGTCGAAGCGGGGCATGGCGTGGTCGGAAATCACAACATCGAATTCCCCGTCCTGAAGGGACTTCCGCATGGACTCCTCGTCCTCGACCCGGGCATACGAGACCGCATACCCCTCCCGCGTCAGCTCGCGGACCAGAAGCAGGGTATCTTCTTCCGAGTCCTCGATTATCAGCGCTCTCAGCGTTTTTTCCGTCATCCCCTCTCCCCATCCATTATGATGCCGGCGGCGGCTCGTTCAGCACCAGCCAGTAGAGTCCCAGCCGCTCCACCGCCTCGACGAACTTGTCGAAGTCCACGGGCTTGCGGATGTAGCTGTTGGCCCCGTTCGAGTATCCCCTGATCAGGTCGCTCTCCTCCCTGGAGGACGTGAGAATGACCACGGGCAGTAGCTTCGTTTTTTCATCGGACCTGATCCGCCTGAGGACCTCGAGCCCGTCGACCCTGGGCAGTTTCAGGTCCAGGAGCACCAGGGCCGGCGTGATCCGCTTTTCCCCCAGGAGCATATCCAGGGCCATCTGGCCGTCACTGGCCACCACCAGTTCGTTGGCCACGTTGCTCTTACGGAATGCCCTCATGGTGAGCTCGACGTCGTCGGGATTGTCTTCAACCAGCAGTATCGTTTTTCTCATGACCCGCCTCCCCCTGTTATTATCCCAGTGTGAAAAAAAACGACGCCCCTCGTTCCGGCTCGCTCTCGGCCCAGACGCGGCCGCCGTGCCGGTTGATGATCCGCTGGACAAGGCTCAGGCCGATGCCGGCGCCCTCGAACTCATTTTTCCCATGGAGACGCTGGAAAGGTGTGAAGAGCCGGTCGGCGTAGCGCGTGTCGAAGCCCGCGCCGTCGTCGCGCACGAAGAAGACCGACACACCAACCCTTTCGGGGACCCCAAAACCCCCCCGCCCCCCCTACTTTTTTCACTTAAATAACACCCTTTCCCCTCCATTTTAACCAACAC
>CAZKPR010000100.1:0-13665 GCA_964554685.1 uncultured Leptospirales bacterium
AGCGGCGCCGTCGATGAGCGCGAAGAGATGGTCGATGTGGGAGTGCACGTTGCCGTCGGAGAGAAGGCCCATCAGGTGAAGCGTCGATGTGCCCGCCGCGGGGCCCTCGACGAGCTCCTTCCACACGGGGGTTTTGAAGATCGTCCCCGACGCGATCGCCTTGCCCACGAGCTTCGCACCCTGGTCGATGACGCGCCCGGCCCCGAGTGCGTTATGCCCCACCTCGCTGTTCCCCATGTCGTCGTCGGTCGGGAGCCCCACGGCGGTGCCATGGGCCCTGAGGGTGGTGTGCAGGTCGTCGCGCATGAGGCGGTCCAGGAGAGGCGTGCGGGCAAGGTAAAAGGCGTTTCCCTCGTTTTCCCGGCCGATGCCCACGCCGTCCATGATGACCAGTACCAGGGGGCCCGGCCGGGTGATCCTGTCGATGCGGGAGAGGGGGGTCATTGCGCTCCCCTCAATCCATGAGGAAGCGCTCCAGTCCCGACAGCTCGAGGACGCGGAGCACCGTTTCGTTCGGGTTTACCAGGCTCAGGGTGCGGTTTTTTTCCGAGAGGGCGTTCTTGAATCGGATCATGGCGGCGATTGACATGGAGTCGATCTTTCGCACGGAGGCGAGGTCTATGACGGCGTCACGGGTGTCGGATTTCGCGAAGCGGTTGAGCTCCTCCGTGACGGCGTTGATGTTCTGCGAGACCAGCTCGCAGAGGATGATGAAGGTGCATTCGGAGTTCCCTTCAATTCGCTCGATGACCATTCCCATGCTTTCTCCCCTGCCTAATACGGGGCCGTAAAGGGCCCCGCGCCGTGACGATTCTCCCAGAGGAGCGCCCCGGTGTCAATACAAATCTCAGGATGGGAAGGGATACTTCGAGGGAATCCCCGCAGGGGTCATCTTTCGTCACCGGCCCCTGATTGTTTCGAGGATCTCCTCAAGTTCCCCGGCACGGGTGACGGTCTCCCCGGAAAGGGGCACGCGTTCCCCGCCCCGGGAGGAGATGATGTCTTCCGCGAGGGATGAGGAGAGGCGGGCGCTTTTTTCCTGGTACTCCCGGAGGAGCGACGCTGCCTTTTCCCCGTCGAGAACGGCGCGTGAGCGGAAAAGGCCTCCCAGGTAGCGCCGGATCCGCACCGCGGCCAGTGATGCGAGGGCCAGGGCCGCCGCCGGGGCCATCAGAATCAGGTTTGACCGGACCATGGCGGCGACGCACTCACCCGGCGAGGCCTTGAGGGCGATATTCCAGAGGGCCCAGAGTATATTGGCCGTGAGAAGCGAGGCGATGAAGGAGGGCGCCCCCTTTGGAACACCCACGGCGGTGAATCCCGCGGAAAAGAGAATGACTCCCAGGAAGAGAAGCACCGTTGCGAAACCGATCGTTTCGGATATCAGGGCGATGCCGGAGAGGAACGAGTGAACGCCCCGCACGATTTCGATGATCTCTTCCAGCTGGCCGAGGAAGTCGAGGGCGGGCTCGCGGCCCTCCGCCGCGAGGGGAAGCGCGCACACGAAGAGGAGCAGTACGATTCGCCGGAGGGTGTGGGCGACAGGGATTCCCATGGCGCAGGCCGCGCGGGAAGTCATTTCCCCCGCGGTATCCGCAGGTTGATCTGGTTTCCCTTCTCGTTCCAGTTGATGTCGCAGAACTGGTTGATAATGTAGATTCCCCTGCCGCGCGTGCTCAGGAGATCGCGGTTTTTCAGGCTCGCGGCGATGTCCCGGGTGTCGAAGCCTTTACCTTCGTCGGCAATGGCAATGACAACCTCGTCTGATTTCGACGTCACCGTGACATGGATGCGCTTGCCGCTGTTCCACCGGTTGCCATGCTCCATGGCGTTGGTGATCGCCTCGTCCAGGGAAAGGTACAGTTCCTCCGGGGTGATCCCGATATTCATGTCCCTGGCGGCGATTTTCGAACAAATCGCGTCAATGATGTCTTTCCGAACCCCCAGGTCGGATGGGAACGATTCATCGAGTATGGTTATGGTTTCCTGTTTTACCATGCGATGTTACGTCACAAGCAATGTTTCAGGCAATGCAAAGGTGTTCCAGGCTTTATGTGAATCGAAATGGTCCGATACGCGATCATTCTCTCGGCATTACCGGTTCCGTCGATTCGGGATGGGGAGATTCGAACTCCCGACTTCTTCGTCCCGAACGAAGCGCGCTACCGGGCTGCGCCACATCCCGTCGGTCTTTTATCTTTTACCGTGGGGCATAGTAGTTCCAATGTTGATATATTTGCAATCAAAAATTTCTTTATAATATGTAAATATGACAAAAACATGCAAGCTGTCGGGAACGTTTCACATGTCCCGCCATAAAAAAATACTTGCAGGGGGCGCTGCTGTTTTATATAGTCCGTCCACGCATACACGGCGGCGGACAGTCCGCCGCTCCGCATGACTACGGCGCGAACCGGCGCAATCCATCCCGGTTTTCCGAAGAGGTGCCATCATGAACATTGATCATCGCTATATCAATGAGGTGCTCGTCATTGACCTGCGCGAGGGTGAGGGCCGCCTGAGCGAAGGTGACATCGACGAGTTCATCGGGAGCATCCTGGGCCTCGGGGTCGGGGAAAAAGGCACCATCGCCCTGAACCTTTCCATGAAGGCCTTCCTGAACAGTTCGGGGCTGAGTGATCTTATCAAGGTGAAGGACCGCCTCACGGACAGGGGAATAGAAATGGTGCTTATCAGCCCCACTACCCGCGTGATGTCTCTCCTGGATATGGCGGGCGTGGGCAGGTTTTTCAACATCATCGCAAGTGAAAACCAGCTCTAGGGACGGTGGTGCATGAAACAGATCAAGGTCGTCAATACCCCCTACATCAGGAAATCCATATTACGCACGGGCCTGAACGGCGTGCTGGAAAAGGTGGCGGGCCTCTTCTTCAGAAGCGTTGATTTCGACGGCGAGAGCCTGGAGACCCTGAAGGAGAACCTCGGCGCCGGCAAGACCGTTTTCATATCGTACCAGAGTTCCCTCGCCACACTGATGATACTGGTGCACCTGCTCCGCAAGAACGGGTTCACGGTACCCGACCTGGCCCTTGACTTCACGCCCGGATTTTTTCAGAGGATCGCCGGGCTCTTCGACGGGATATCGCAGTTCATCGGCAGGTTTACGGGAAAGGCGAAGGTCGAAACCATCGACGATTTCGATTACCTGCTGGACCTGCTCCGGGACGACGGGTCCATGGTGCTCTCCCTCCTCTCACGGAGGCAGTTCATCAAGACCTATATCGACGTGAAGTCCGACACCCTCCAGTACCTTGTGGAGGCGCAGAAGCGGATCGACGAACCGATACTTCTCTTCCCGCAGATCTTTTTCTGGAACCAGAACCCGGAGCGGACGCGGGGGCTCATCACCTCCCGGGCCACGGGGAACCGCGGTTTCTTCTCGGGTCTTTTCACGGTGCTCAAGAGCACCACGCCCGCTTTCGTGCGGATCGCGCGTCCGCTGAACCTCCGTGAGGAAATGGCGCAGCTCGAAGCCGACGACCCGAAGCAGATCGCCAGGATGATACGCAACCGTCTCCTCGAAGTCTACAACCACGAGAAGCGCGCGGTCCTGGGGCCCCTCATCAAGTCCCAGCAGGAAATGATGGAGAAGGTCCTCTACCACAAGAACATTCTCGACGAGATTCGCGATCTCGTCGAGGTGGAGCGCAAGTCCGAGAGAAAGCTGCGCAGGAAGGCTTACGGCTACTTCCGCGAGATCGCCGCCGATTTTTCCATCATAAACATCAAGTGGTTCAACAAGGCCGTGCAGTACATGTTCACCAGGATATTCGACGGCATCAACTACCGGATCGAGGACCTGAAGATGGTGAGGGAGGCGGCACAGCGCGCGCCCCTGATTCTGGTGCCGAGCCACAAGAGCCACATGGACTACCTGATCATCTCGAGCATATTCTACGAGAACAAGATCGTCCCCCCGCACATCGTTGCCGGGGCCAACCTGACCTTCTTCCCCATGGGACAGATCTTCCGCCGCTCCGGGGCCTTCTTCATGCGCCGCTCCTTCAAGGGCCTCTACCTCTATCCGACGATCTTCAAACAGTACGTGAAGACACTGATCAACGAGGGCTACAGCGTCGAGTTTTTCATCGAGGGGGGGCGTACCCGCACCGGCAAGCTCGCCTCGCCGAAGATGGGCATACTGAAGTACCTTATCGACGCGATCGATGAAGGATATAACCGCGACATGATCTTCATTCCCATCACCATCAGCTACGACCGCATCCTCGAGGAGTCGTCGTATCACATGGAATTGAAAGGCAAGGAGAAGGAGACGGAATCGACCTCGGCCTTCGTCAAGAGCCGCAAGCTCCTGAAGAGGAAGTACGGGAAGGTCTATCTCTCGTTCAACAAGCCGATCGCGTTCCGCGACTACCGTGACAGTCTGCCCGGGGGCGAGGACCTGACGGTCTCGCTGGGGTACCATATACTCCAGAAGATCAACGAGATCGTCATGGTGACGCCCTTCTCGGTGACCTCCGCGGCGATGCTCCAGTCATCCTCCCAGGGTTTCACCAGGGAGATGCTGAAGCGGCGCATCGCCGCCCTTCACGATTATCTCGCCTTTCACGGCGTCCGCATGAGCGACCAGCTTGCGGAGGCCTCGAACTTCGACGAGATCATTGATTACGTTCTCGAATCGTACATGCAGGACAATATCGTCACGGAGCCCGTTGCGGGAAGCGATCGGGAGACCCTGGAGGGGCTCTACGTTTTGAACGAAAACGAGCGGTCGAGGATAAACTTCTACAAGAACACCGTGGTGCATTTTTTCCTTCCCGTCGCCTACCTCTCCCTTTCACTCCTGGGCTCCGCCGGGGAGAGTGCCGAGGAATCGGCCCTGGCGGCGGCCTTCGAGGACCTCAGGGTGCTCTTCGAAGGGGAGTTCATCTATGCGGAGGGGATGTACGATACCGGGGCAACCATGGGCGCAGACCTGGGCTACCTGGAGTCGAAGGGCCTGGTCTCCCGCGAGAGCGGCCGGATCGCCGTTGCGCCGGGAAACCGCGAGGTCGTGGTCCTCTTCGCAAAGGCGATCCAGGATTTCCTGGAATCCTACCTTGTTGTGTGCGAAACCGCGACGCAGGTGAAGAAGAAGCTCGGCCGCCGGGAGTTCCTCTACGAGGTCCGCAAGAACGGGATCAGGCTCTACCACCTCGGTGAGGTGAAGCTCACGGAATCGCTCTCCATGCCCAACTACGAGAACGCCATGGCATGGCTCGAGAAGGAGGGGTGCATGGAAACGATCCAGTCGGGCAAGAAACAGGTGGACGTGCGGATTCTCGACGAGGCCGGCGCCAGTTGGTTGAATAAAAGGATCGTGGATTTTCTCCTCCGGCTCCAGTTGGCATGATAACACGCGGGGAAGGCGGGGTCACGCGACTTCGCGTTCCGCGCGACATGACCCCGCCTCCCGTGCGTGACACGCTCACCACTTGATTTTTCTTCCGCCCTTTTTCACCTTTTTCCGGTTGAGGGGCGTCCCCTCCCAGGCGTGCTCCAGGACCATGAGGGCGTCCTCGTAGCTGACTTCCTCGGGATTGTAGACGAGGGTCCCGTCGCCGATGGTGGTCTTCGCCACGGCGGGAAGGGCCGACCGGGGCACCATCTCATTCCCGTCCCGGTCAACGATCTCCTTGAGGAAGCGCGGGTGGCGTCCCCCCGTGGCGTCGTGGAGGTCCTGGTTCATCTTCCTGACGAGATCGATCACCTTCTCGGGCCTCTCCTTCTTCCGTGTGGCATGGTAGACCTCCGGGCCCGCAAGGGGCAGGAGTATCTCGCCGATGATGCCGGCGCACTTGTGCATGTTGTATTCCATCCCGTAGGGGAGGAATATGGCCATGCAGTTGCCGTGGGGCACGCGGCACACGCCGCCGACGGAGTGTCCCAGCCCGTGGACCATCCCGCACGTGGAGTTCGAGAAGGAGGATCCCGCGAGGGTGGCGGCGTTCGCCATGGCCATGCGCGCGTCCAGGTCCCCGGGCTTCTGCACGGCCCGGAGGATGTTCGCGGCGATGCCCTGTATGGCCCCGATGGCAAGTGAATCGCTCACGGGGTTTTTGCCGAGGCAGTAGTAGGCCTCCATGGCGTGGGTCATGGCGTCCATCCCCGTTGCCGCCGTGATGTGGGCCGGCAGGGTCTTCGTCATGCGCGGGTCAAGGACGCCGATTTCGGGAAGCATGAAATAGGAAACGAAGAGCATCTTGATGTTCTTCTCGTGGTTGGCGATGACGGCGGCGCTGGTCATCTCCGAGCCCGTGCCCGAGGTGGTGGGCACCACGATGAAGGGCTTCAGCTTCCGCTTGATGTTGTGCGCCCCGGCGTAGCGGAGGAGGTCGTCGCCCCCCTCTGAGACCAGGACGTTGACGCCCTTGGCCGTGTCGATGGGGGACCCGCCCCCCACGGCGATGATGCAGTCGCATCCCTTGCTCCGGTAGACCTTCGCCGCCTGGTTCACCACCGTGTACTCGGAGTCAACGGGGACGTTGTCGAAGATCGCCCCGATTTTGACCTTCGCGCCCATGGCTTTTTTCACGATGCCGATGAGACCCGCGGCCACGACACCCTTGTCGGTGATGATCATCGGTTTCTTCGCCTTCATGCCGGCCAGGAGGGCCGGGATTTCCTCCAGGGCCCTGTACCCGGAAACGGTCTTCACGCGGCAGCAGAATTCATAATAGCTTGGCAGTATCATAGTTGTTCCCCTTCTTCAAGAGTAGTGTGCATCGCTCCCCCGGTCCGTGTCACGCGGTGAAGGCCCGTATGTAGATCAGGATCCTCAGCAGGTGCTTGCGGAGAGGGCTCATCTCCGACCATTTCGGGTACCGCTTCACCGCCAGCCTGGTGATGATCTTCGGGAGAAGGTAGACCTCGATGATGTTGAGGATCCTCACCACGGCCAGGCCCTGGACCAGGTCGCCGTTGACAATGAACCGGTCGTGCGCGAAGGCCGTCGTGGTCGACTCCCGGAAGGTGAAGACCAGCATGGCGGCCTGGAGGTTCTTGATGCCCATATGGAGGGTGATCTTCTTCCCGTGGGGGTTGGAGCCCATGTAGCGCACCTTTCCCTTCTTGTCCTTGCCGATGATCATGTTGAGCCCCAGGGGTAGTATGCCCCTCTCTGTAATAAAGGAGGGCATGATATCCGCCAGGTAATTCGGGGTAAAGACCTCCTCGGGAAGAATGCCCAGGCACATCAAGAAATTATCGGGCAGCTCGCTGAATTCCCTCTTGATGTCCGGGTCCATCTTGGCCGCGGCCTGGATGGCCCTCCCCACGATCCACAGCATGATCGCCACGTAGAGCCGCGAGATCAGGGCTTTTCCCGGTTTGTGCTCCGGATACTTGTTTATATTCATGGTTGGTTCCTCTCCTTGCGTGCTATGATTGGTGCGCCCTTCATTCGGCGGCCTTTTCCAGGACCGCCATGCACTCCGCCTCGGTATAGCGCTTGTCGCTTTTCGCCGCCGCGGCACCGGCCGCTTCCGCGAGAACGTGGCGGGGTATGCGGAGCTCCCGAAGCGTCACCGGCAGGTGCTTTCCCGTCGACTTTACAAGCGCCGTGATCTTCTCCAGGCACGCCATGGGACGTTTCTCCTTCGGGGTCGCCGAAAATTCCTCGAATCCCGCGAGGGCCTGATAGATCTCGTCGCGCATGGCCTTCTTTTTTTCCGCCATGAAGGTTATGGCGGGGGGGAAGACGGCGCGCAGGAGCGATCCCCGGGAGACGCCGCTCAGCTTCGCGAGCTCATCGGCCAGGAGCAGGGCGAGGCCCGCGGGGGCGTTGGAGGAGGCGATGGCCGCCGCGACGCAGGCGTTTGCCAGCGCCATGCCGGCAGCGCTGTTACCCGGCCGCCTGATCCCCTTCGGCATCTGCTCCGCCAGAAAGCGGAGCGCCATGTAAACGTAGGCGTCCACCATGGGATTGTGCGGCTCCTGGACCGCGGCCCCCACGGCGTTGGCCATGGCGATGACGGAGGCCTCGGCGGCGTGGCGGGAACAGCATCCACGGGCGACGCGGGGGTCGATGACGACCAGGTCCGGGTAGAGGAGGTCGGAGGTCATTCGGCGGTTGTCCATGGTGACGGAATTCGTCATCTCCGTCCCCGCGGAGGAGCCGTCGGGGAGGTAGAGGAGCGGCTTCAGGCCGCCGCCCAGGGGCTTGCCGTCGAAGAACGCCAGGATGTCCCCGGATTTTTCCGAGACCAGGATGTTCAGCGACTTGGCGGCGTCCACGACGGAGCCGCTCCCCAGGGCGACGATGCAATCGCACCCGCGGGCCCTGAACAGCTCCCCGAGGTCCCGCACCAGGCCGATCCCCACGTACTCGGGGACGCCGTCATACACCGCCCCGACGGTTATCGTGGAATCGCTGAAGGCCGGGAGGAGCTTTTTCGCTGCGCCGCGTTTCGCGGTTTCCGGCGAGGTGAGCACCAGGGGCTTGCGCGAATCATACCCCGTCAGCTCGAAGGGGATGTGCTCCAGGGCCTTCTTCCCGGAAATGATTTTCGTGTGGTTGAGAAATTCGTAATGCTGGGGTACCTGCATGATTGATCCTCGCTTCTATATGGAATATCGATGCCGCGGGGAATCCCGGGCCGATCATTTCACCTCGATGCCGAGGCGCTTCAGGGTCCGCTTCTTCGGGATCCCGTTCCTGTCGTAGCCCCGGGCACGGTAGTATTTGTCGAGCATTTTGTCCAGGGGCACGGTCTGCTCCTTCGGGTCGCACTTCCGCCCCTCCGTGAGGAGCCTGAGGGGCAGGGTGTCGTCCTTGCGCGAGACGCCCTCCCGGGTGTTCATCCACCGCTCGAGGACATGGATCCGTTCACCGGTCTTCCTGAAATTAAGCATGCTCAGGTAGGGGATGTAGGTCCTGCCCACGATGGCGTGCCAGATCTCGGGCCAGAGGCTCACGTCCATCAGGTTGAGCGCCAGGGGCGTGAGGTTCTGCGTGAGGGCCCAGAGCATCGGCGTGGGTGAGAGCTTGATCAGGGGCGGCTCCAGGAACACCGCGAAGGCCGTGAAGTGGCAGATGTGGAGCGAGTTCATGGCGGCATAGACGTTCTCGAAGAACTTGACCATGGTATGCTTGCCCCTCGTCGCGTTGGGGCTCGCCATGGCGAAGAAGGCTTCCAGGGTGAAGAGGGACGTCGAGAGGTGACAGGCCCCGCGGTTGGCCGTGGCGTAGGAAAGGCCGTGGCCCACGGCGCCCCGGGGATCGTAGGCCGCCATCTCCATCCCCTTGACGTGTATGGCGAAGTCCTCGCCCCCGTACTTCTTCGAGGCGCCCCGGGACCCCAGGGCCAGGTCCCTGCCGATGCCACGGCGGTAGGCGATGTCCTTCAGCATCTGGGACACTCCCTGGGGAGACCCGAACTTCATGCCGGTCTTGATGAGTCCCTTCTCCGTGGCCTCCATGGCCCAGGCGATGGTGCCGCCGGCGGAGATGGTGTCCATCCCCATCTTCGCGCAGATCTCGTTCCACTCCGACACCACAACGGGGTCGAAGACCTCGAGGTTCGATCCCAGGAGGCCGATGGTCTCGTATTCGGGGATCTGCCTCACCTTTCCGTCGATGGTTCCCTTGTGGCCGCACATGATGATGCAGGGCTTGCAGGTGGAGTAGCTGGTCTTGAAGCGCTCCGCCATGGTCTCCCCGGAAAGCTTGTGCGCCTCGCCGTGGGAGCCACCGGTGAAGTTGCGCACCGGGAGAATCCCCGCCGCGTTGGAAAGGTTAACGTTGGCGTTGGTGCCGAAGTCGCGGTAGGAGCCGGAGGTGATGGCGTTTTTGTTCAGGTAGGCGAAGAACTGCCTGTTCGTCTTCGTGAAATTTTTCTTGTTGGCCGGCACGATCTTGACCTCGCCCCCCTTCGCGACGATTCCCTTCAGGTTCTTCGAACCAAGGACCGCGCCCATGCCGCCCCGCCCCAGGAAGCGGTGCCCCGAGGCGATGTTGGCGAAGCTGACCAGGTTTTCCCCTGCGGGGCCGATGACCAGGGCGCCCGATCCTTCCTTCAGGAGCGTCGCCTGGGCCGCCTCGGTGTCCTTGCCCCAGATCCCCTTCGCGGGCCTGAACTGCACGCCCTTCGAATCGATCACCAGGTACACCGGCGCGCTCGACTTACCGGAGATGATGACGGCGTCCCACCCGGAGGTCTTGAGGGCCATGCCGAAGGGTCCCCCGCAGGAAGCGGAGCAGAAGAGGCCCGTGAGCGGCGACTTGGTCACGGCCTCGAAGCGGCCGGAGCAGGGGGCGCCGGTGCCCATCAGGACGCCCATGGTGAAGGCGATGAGGTTCTTCTCCCCCAGGGGGTCGACACCCGGCTCCATCCTGTCATAGAGGAGCTTGAGGCCCATGCCCTTGCCGCCAAGGTACATGTTACGGTCCTTCTTCCCTACGCTCGATTCATGGAATTTCTTTCTTGTGAGATCGATCTCGAGTATCCGATCGTTGCTGCCGATGACTTCACGCATGACGATGCTCCTTGTGTATATAGTATATAATGAGCGCGCCTGCCGTTGTGCGCGGGGCCGGAATCAGCCGCCGCCCGAGGCCCTCAGGCACGAGACCTCGTCGCCGTCCCCTAGCCTGGCCCATACGCTTATCCGCTTGCCGTTGCTGAAGTAAATATTGCGCGACAGGTCCGTCACGCCGAGACTTTTGAGGGCCCGCCGCAGGCGCGTGCCGGAAGGAAGGGTCAGGGCGACCCCTGATGCCGGGTCATAGTTCTGCAGATTGAGTTCCTTGTCTATCCCGGAAAAAAACTTGATGCGAACCGAAACCTCTCGCGCCATTCCGCGACCCCCACATGCTCTAGGCTGCATGGAGCGTGATTAATTTCAAGAATAAAACTCCGGCGGCCGTTTAAAAACTGAATGCCGCCCGGCGGGGCGGCATGGCGGTCACTCGCGGCGCCGCGCGGCCTTTTTCGTGTAGTCGTTCAGCTTCCTGATGAGGTCCTCCCGGCGATTCCTGAGCTCCCCCCCCCGGTAGACGTCCTTGATCTTCTTGGGCGCGTCGAATCGGGCGATCTCCTCGAAGGTGAGGTTCGCGTGGGCCGCCTGCTTGATCTCGTCGAGGGAGGGAAGGATGATGGCGTAGATGGCGTAGGGGGTGTGGATGAGGGAGTGCCCCCTCCCCAGGTAGGCCTCGGAGAAGCCGCCGTCGATGTTGATGACCCTGCCGTCCGGGGAGGCGATACGCTCCCCCTTCGTGACGTCCACGGGGGTGTGACCGTAGACGATCCGCTCGGCGCCGAACTCCCGCATGATCAGGTCCATGAACTCCTTCTTTTTGAGGTTCTCACCCCAGTAAAGGGTCTTCTCCTTGTGCGTTGCCTTGTCACTGAAGAAGTAGCGCTCGAAGGTCTTCATGGCGTGCTTCCCGAAGAAGGGCGATTTCGGGCCGCACCAGAGATAGAACATCACGGCGAGCTCGAAGGGGTCCTGCTCCCCGCCCTCCAGGTAGCGCTTCCCCACGTCCTTTACCATGGCCTCGATGTGGTCCAATAGCTCCTTTCCCTTTTTGCCGAACATTTTGTCGAATTTTCCGTCCTCGGTGCTCGGGATCAGGGCGTGGATGTTCAGGATGTGGTTGTTGATGTGGTAGAGCTTCCCCTCATCGAAGAGGTACTTCATCAGCTCCCTGATCTTCTTGCTCGAGGTGAACTGCCGCGCCAGGTCCTCGATCACCCCCGCCTCCTCCGGCGTGAGCCGCCGCGGATCGTCCAGGTCCAGGGTGGGAAAGTCGGTGTCCGTGAGGCCCCCGGTATCCCCCCGACGGAGCGTCTCCGCCAGGCCCTCCAGGTTGAGGCGCGATTCCATGCCGAGCTCCGGGAAACGGAGGATGGTTTCCTCTTCAAGCTTGAACTGGATAATCGCCAGGGTCTTTTCCATCTTGCGGGAGATGTCGAGTTTCGCCTTGAAAGACCCGGTGATTTCGCCGGGATAGAGGGATTCCGCGAATGCCTTGAGGCGCGACAGGTCGATCCCCAGGCGCTCCAGGAAGGCGAGGTTGTCGTAGCGCACGCTGATTCGCAGGGCCTCGGCGATGAGGGAGCGGTTTCCCGCCGCGGCGCCCATCCAGAGGATGTCGTGGTTTCCCCAGACGAACCTGACGTAGGGCCGGATCGCCGGGCTCGAGAGGATGCGGAGGATCTTGTCCGGCTCGTCGCCGCGGTCGAAGACGTCCCCGAGGACCACGAGCTGGCCCAGGATCACCTGCTTCACGATCTTCGCCAGGGCGGAGATCACCTTGTCCGCGATGAACTCGTTCTCGTAGATGATGTCGGGGACGTGGAAATTCAGGATCAGGTTCTCGATCACCACCTTCAGGTCGTTGTTGATGCTCGGCCGGATCTGGTCGAAGTCGACGATGTCCTCGACCTTGTAGCGGATGATCCTCACAAGGGCGGAGATCACGTCCTGGCGCTCGATGGCGAAGCCGCCGTCGGAGATGTAGCGCTCCGCCTGGATCACGCGATCAAGGTAATCGAGCTTCTCCGCCGCGAAATTTTTTGACAGGGCCTCCTGGGCCGTCCTCCAGATGAGGCCGAAGCGCCCCTTGAGGATGGAGGTGAAGCGCTCCCCCGCGCCGTGGGGGTCGCTGATCCACATGGTGGTGTTGATACTGCGCTCGAGCTCCGATTCGATCTCCGTGAGCTCCCTGATGATGTCGTGGATTTCCGTCAGGCTCGTTCGTAATGGCATGGCGTTCACCTCGTTGTGTTCGGTCCTCCCGGCGTCGCGGTCAGGGCGTGCCCTCCTCGTCGGTCCGGGTCTTCGGACGGTAACTTCCCTGGGGGAACTTCACTTTCACGCCCCGTACCGAGAGCGCCTCCCCGCTGTAGCGGACGCGGTAGTACTGGTTGAAGTTCCAGTGCGGGTCCTCGTAGTTGAAGCCGAAGCACCCTGCGTTGACGTAGCGGATGCCGTCCCGCTCATGCTCCTGGAACCCCCTGCCCCGCCCGGAGAAGGCCGCCTTCACTCCGTGGCGGACGAAGAGGGCGTGGAGTTCCTCCCCCTGGACGTGGCGCATCCCCGACCGCGGGGGCGCCATGACCGGGTAATGCGAGAAGACGAAAATTGCGCCGGCGGAGCGGCAGGCGCGGAGATCATTCTCGAGCCATTTCATCTCCTCGGGAAGGAGACCGTTGTCGCCGTCCAGGATTTTAAGTATGATGAAACGCACCGGGCCGTAGCTGAATGAGTAGCAGAGTTTCGCCTCGACGTATTCCAGGAAGAGGTCCAGGGAGCCGTTGTAGGCGTCCCGCTCCCCCGCGGCGGCGTGCATCACGGGGCCCAGGATGTCCCTGCGGCTCGCGAAGTCGCGGTACTGCCGCACCACGTCCTTTTCCATGACGGCATTGTCCTCACCGCCCCCCTCCACCAGGTTCCCGGTGTGGACCACCAGGGCGGGGTTGTCCCGGTTGATGTTACGGTACACGTCGTCGAGCTTCTCCGGGTGGCCCGTGAAGGGGGAGGATGGCGCCGTGTTGCCGATGATCGCGAAGTCGATCTCCCGCCCCCCCCGCGGCGCGGCGCCGGCGCACCCGATAAGGACCGCCGCGACGAACAGAGCCGCGCCCTGTATCACCGCGGCACGGGTTTTGTACGATTTTTCCCCTCGAGCTGTTCCCATGG
>CAZKPR010000101.1:0-13566 GCA_964554685.1 uncultured Leptospirales bacterium
GTGAAAATGCCCCCCTTCGGGCCTCGTGACGCCTTAAAAAAAATCGCTTGATTAACCGGCGCAAAGGTATGATCCTTGCTGAACATGCCGTGGCCCCCCGGGGGCCGCGCGACCAGATCCACGCCCGAAGGAAAGCGCCATGAACAAGAAACTCGCGATAGGTCTCACCATCTTCTTTCTTCTTTATATCCTGATCGCTTTTACCTCCGGATTCTACATCGACTATATATGGTTCAAGATGTACGGGGGCCTCACGATCTTCTGGGTCCTCCTCCTCACGAAATTCAACGTCCATCTCCTCTTCGGGGTGATCTTCGTCGGCATCTTTTCCCTGAATTTTCTCCTGATTCGCGTTCTCGGCGGCAAGGGAAGGATCTTCGCGAGCTCCATCCTGACCAGGCTCCAGATCCCGATACTCGGATCTCCGAAGCGGGCCCTCTTCATCATACTCGCGGCGGGGGTACTGGTCGCCGGGTTCATGATGGGAGGCGCCGCGTCCTCATTCTGGAAGGAGTATCTTCTCTTTCGAAACAGCGTCCCCTTCGAGGGATTTCCCGCGGACCCGATCTTCAACCTGGATCTCGGCTTCTATGTCTTCAGGCTCCCCTTCCTCCAGTTCCTCTACGGCTGGCTCATGGCCGCCCTGGTCATCACCGTGCTTTTTTCCGCGGTGTTCCATGTGGTCAACGGGGGGATCCTGGTGAAAAACAGCCGGATGGAATTCTCCCTCTTCGCCCGGGCCCACCTCTCCACGCTCCTGGCCTTGATGGTGTTCCTCTTCGGCCTCGGCTACCGGCTTGACGCCTACGATCTCCTCTTCGCCAGGATCGGAAAGATCTACGGCGCGGGCTACACCGCGGTGCACGCCAACCTGGTCGCGTACAACGCCGCCATGGTGATCGCCTTCATCGCCGCGGCGCTCTTCCTGTTCAACATCTTCAAGCGGAGCTTCAAGCTCCCCCTGATCGTCCTGGCCGCCATCATCCCGGTCTTTTTCATCCTGGGGAAGGTGTATCCGGGTCTCCAGCAGCGCTTCGTCGTGGAGCCGAACGAGCTGGAAAAGGAAAAGAAGTTCATCGAGTACAACATCAAGTTCACGCGCATCGCCTACGACATCGAGCGGGTGAAGGAGATCCCCTTCGCGAACAACCAGAACCTCACCTACCGGGACATCGCGAAGAACCGGAACACCCTGGACAACATCAGGGTCTGGGACTGGCGCCCCCTGAAGCAGGCCTACAAGCAGCTCCAGGAGCTGAAGCCCTACTATTTCTTCAACGACGTGGACGTTGACCGCTACATGGTCAACAACCGCAAGGTCGCGGTGAACCTCTCGGCCCGGGAGATATCCATCGAGCGCCTGGGCAAGCAGAGCCGCACCTGGCAGAACGAGCACCTCATGTACACCCACGGCTACGGCGTGGTCATGTCCCGCGTCGACAGGGCCACCACGGAGGGCCAGCCCGAGATGCTCATCTACGACATCCCCCCCAAGGTGAAGGTCGACATTCCCCTGGAGCGCCCGGAGATCTACTTCGGCGAGAGCCGGAACTCCTACATCATCACGAACACCACCATGAAGGAGTTCGACTACCCCTCGGGGGACGAAAACCGCCTCGCGGTGTACGCCGGGACCGGCGGGACGGCCATGGATTCGCTCTTCAAGCGAATTTTTTTCGCCGCTGCGTTCAAGGACATCAACATCCTGATCTCCGGGAACATCCTTCCCTCGAGCCGCTTTCATTTCCGCCGCAACATCATGGACATGGTCAAGGAGTTCACCCCCTTCCTGGAATTCGATTCCGATCCCTACGTCGCCGTGGCCGACGGGAAGCTCTACTGGGTCATCGACGCCTATACCACGACGGACCGCTTCCCCTATTCGACGCCAATCTCCATCGACAGGAAGAAGATCAACTACATCCGCAACAGCGTCAAGGTGATCATCGACGCCTACAACGGGGGGATGGACTACTATATCTCCGACACGAAGGACCCGATCATAAAGGTCTACGCGAAGCTCTTCCCGGGGATATTCAAGGACATGGCGAAGATGCCCGAGCACCTGAAGGGCCACGTGCGCTACCCCGAGGCCTATTTCTCGATACAGTCCCAGATGCTCCTCCAGTACCACATGACCGATCCCGTGGTCTTCTACAACAACGAGGACGCGTGGCATATCGCCCGGCAGATCTACGCCAACCAGGAGGAGCAGGTGCAGAGCTACTACCTGGTGACCCGGCTCCCCGACGAGCCCCGGGACGAGTTTCTCGTCATACTGCCCTTCACGCCCCTGAACAAGGACAACATGATCGCTTTCCTCACGGCCAAGTGCGACATGCCCGATTACGGGGAGCTGAAGCTCTACCAGCTCCCGAAGGACAAGCTCTCCTACGGGCCTCTCCAGATCGAGGCGCGCATCAACCAGAACCCCGAAATATCACGCCAGCTCGCCCTCTGGAGCCAGAAGGGCACGAGCGTGATCAGGGGCAACATGCTCGCCATACCGATCGAGGAATCAATCCTCTACATCGAGCCGCTCTATCTCAAGGCGGAAACGAGCGAGATGCCGGAGCTCCAGCGCGTCATCCTCGCCTTCGCGGACAGGATCGTGATGGAGGAAAACCTCTCCGCCGGCCTTGAGCGCCTCTTTTCCGGGGCGTCCATGGTGGACGAGGGCGCATTCGCTTCCGGATCGCCGGAGACGCGCTTCAGGGAGCTCGCCACCCGCGCGATGAACCACTACAACCAGGCCGAGGCGAGCCTCCGGGAGGGGAACTGGACCAGGTACGGCGAGCAGCTCAAGCTCCTCAGGGACACCCTGGAACGCATGAACTCCCTGCGATGATACGGGAACGGTCAAGCGGGGTACTCCTTCACATCACGAGCCTCCCGGGACGCCGCGGGATCGGCACCCTGGGCCCCGAGGCCGAGGCCTTCGCCGATTTTCTCAAGGCCGCCGGGATGCGCTACTGGCAACTGCTTCCCCTGGGCCCCGTGGAGGCATCCCTGGGCTATTCACCCTACGCCTCCACCTCGGCATTCGCCATGAACCCGCTCTTCATCAGCCTGGAAAAGCTTGCCGCGGAGAGTTGGTTCCCCGGATCCCTCGCCCCTTCACCCTTTCCCGAGGGCCACTTCGTGCCCTTCGACGAGGTGGTGCGTCACCGGCAACCGGTCATGGAGAGGGCCTGCGAGGCCTTCTTTTCACGCGCCGGCGATTCATGGAAAACCGACTATGAAGCGTTTCGCGCCCGGGAGAAGCACTGGCTTGACGATTACGCCCTCTACGCCGCCGCGGCGGAAGAGGCGGGAACGGGGAACTGGCTCGCCTGGGACCGGGATCTCTCGATGCGAAAGCCGGCGGCGCTCAGGGAGCTCGCCCGCCGACGCGGTGAGCGCGTCCGGTTCCACGCCTTTACGCAATTCATCCTTTTCCGCCAGTGGCGCGACCTGGCGGCCCACTGCGCCGGAAAGGGGATTCGGCTCATCGGCGACATACCGATCTATATCACCCTGGCGAGCGCCGACGCCTGGGCGCACCCGGAGATTCTCCAGCTCGACGGGAAATCCCGCCTGCCCCGCGCCGTGTCGGGGGTGCCCCCGGATTACTTCAGCGAAACGGGACAGCGGTGGGGGAACCCCCTCTACCGCTGGAAGCGGGGGCCCTTTCTCTCGAGGCGCACGCTCCGCTGGTGGGCCCGGCGCATCCGCCACCTCCACGACCTCGTGGACATCGTGCGCATCGACCATTTCCGCGGCTTCGAGGCCTACTGGTCGATCCCCGCGGAAGAAGCGACGGCGGTGCGGGGCACGTGGGTGAAGGGGCCGGGGATCCGTTTCTTTAAGAGGCTCCGGGCCCTGACGGGGGACCTGGATCTCATCGCCGAGGACCTGGGGGTCATCACCCCGGAGGTGGAGGAGCTCCGGGACCGCCTGGGCCTCCCGGGAATGAAAATACTCCAGTTCGCCTTTGACGGCGACAGCGGCAACTACTACCTCCCCCACAATATCTCCACCAGGAACTGCGTGCTCTACACCGGAACCCACGACAACAACACCGTGAACGGGTGGTTCTACGAAGGCGAGGTGGACGAGGGGCGCAGGAAGTACATTCTCGAATACCTGGGCCTGGAGGACTGGAAGGACTTCCACTGGGCCCTCATGCGCCAGGCCTACCGGACCATCGCGGACCTCGTTATCATCCCCGCCCAGGATATCCCCGGATACGGGAAGGAATTCCGGATGAACATCCCGGGAACCGTTGAGGGCAACTGGCGCTGGAAGCTCACCTCCGGCGCGATCACGGAGGAGATGACGGCGAAGCTCCGGCGCATGGCCGGGCTCTACGGGCGGCTCCCGGTGAGGGAATAACGCCGCGCCACACGACGGAACAGCAGGGGAGGAACCCCATGAACAGGAAACGGATAACCAACGTCATCGCGCTGATCATCTGCCTCGCCATCCCCTTCCTGGCGGGCGCCTTCGGCGGCCTCTATACCGCCCCGGCGATCCCCACCTGGTACGCGGGCCTCGCGAAGCCCGCCTTCAACCCGCCGGGGTGGATCTTCGGCCCCGTCTGGTCCGCCCTCTACGCGGCGATGGGCGTCTCGCTCTATCTCGTATGGAGGAAGGGCGCGGGTGAACCCGGCGTAAAAAGGGCCGCGATCCTCTTCGCGGCCCAGATGGCCCTCAACGCCGCGTGGCCCTTTCTCTTCTTCGGCCTGCGGAACCCGGGCATCGCCCTGGTGGAAATCATCGTTCTCTGGGTCATGATCATCCTGACCCTTCTCGCGTTTCTCCGCGTCTCACGTCCCGCGGGCCTGCTCCTTGTTCCCTACCTGGCATGGGTCAGCTTCGCAGCTGTGCTGAACTTCGCCATCTGGCGCCTGAACTGACCGGGGCCGCCCCGCCTCCCCGCCGCAACGGCCGGGACGACGGGGCGCCGCATTTCGGTCAGTCAAACGCCATGTCCGTTTTCCAGACCTCCCATACCTTCCCGACAAGGTCGGGACCCGGCTTGAGGGTCGCTTTCCCCGGCTTCCATCCCGAGGGCATGGCCTCGGTGCCCTTGCTGTTCCTCACGTGCTGAAATGCCTGGATCTGCCGTATCGATTCCTTCACGTTCCTTCCCACGGGAGGGGTGAGGACCTCGAATCCCTGGATAACGCCGTCGGGGTCTATGATGAACCTTCCCCTGGTCTCCACGCCGGCATTCTCATCGTATATTCCGTACACCGTGCCCACGCGCCCCCCGCCGTCGGAAAGCATGGGGAAGGGAATGCCGCCCTTTACCATCTTCGAAAGCTCGGTATCGTTCCACATTTTATGCACAAAAACACTGTCAACACTCATCGAGAGCACTTCAACGCCGAGTTTTTTGAACTCGGGATACATTTCGGCAACTGCCGAAACTTCCGTCGCTCAAACGAAGGTGAAGTCCCCGGGATAGAAGCAGAGCACCGTCCACTTCCCCAGGTAATCCGAGAGCTTCACGTTGACGAATTTCCCGCCATGGTACGCCGGGGCAGTAAAATCTGGTGCCTTCTGTCCTACCTTGATCATGTTCGCCTCCTTTTTTAGTGTCGTTTCTTTCTTTTCCCCGCCGGAATCCTCCGGTGGAGTCTCGCCTACAGGCCCTCCCGTGGGCCTGGCGCAACCTGCCTTGATCTCTTCAGGCATGGGCTCACCTCCCCTGATCTGATTTCCATGCCGAGGAAAAACGCTACGCGCCCTCGTCGCGACGAGCGTCCATTTTTCCACGGCACTAATTCATGGAAGTGATAATAAAATAATTATTACAGATTTGCAATGATAATAATGTGGTATCATGAAAAATTCGCAGGGTGCGGACATCAAACCTCGGTAAAAAATTGCTTGTTTCTCCCCGCAATCTCCACTATATTATTAAATGACTTCTGTTTCAGAGCATTCGCACGATGGATCGGCATCCGCCCGAAGGAAGGGGAGTCGCGGTGTGCACGCGCACAGCGCTGATGCAGTGTTGTCCCTTCCGCCGCGGCGGAGGGAGTTATTCGGATGGAGCCCGGCGGAATCAACGGTTCTTTCTACCTCCATTTCTTTTCCGTCTCCGCCCTGGTGCCGTGCATTTTCATGATCTTCGCGGGGATTTCGCTCCTGGCGATACGGCGCCGCTCCCGCGCCACCCTGCACCTTGGCGTCGCGTACCTTTTCCTCGGGCTTTTCATGGGGAGCTACGCCTTCGCCTCGTCGATCTACCACCCCGCGGCGGCCTACCACCGCTGGGTTTCCGTGGGGGCCCTCACCCTCTGCGCGGCCAATTATTTTCTCTTCATACTGCATTATCCTGACAGGCGCCGCACCCGTGGCGCGAAGGCCGCCGCCGTCATATTCCATCTCATCGCGATTTCCCTTACCGCGGCGTTTGTTGCGGGCACGCGCGGCGACATGGTCTTCTATGATTTCGAGGGACACCACTACGACCTCATGAGCGGCACCCTCAACGCCCCCATCGCCATCGCGATCCTTTTCCTCCTTGGCATCATGCTGGTCACCGGCGTCGCCAGGGCGGCCTTCACGAAAGGGACGGCGCGGGGTCCCCTCCTTGCCATTATCCTCGTCACCTTCTTCGCCATCCTCGCGCCGGGCGCCGCGAATCTCCTGAGCCGCTGGGGCCGGCTGGACAGCGGCGAGTTCCAGTACGTCCGGGACACCTGCGTCATGGCGGGATTTTTCATCGTCTTCCTGGTACACCTGAATACCACGGTTGACCGAACGAGCCTCATGACAAGGGTCATGGGGATATCCCTGGCCACGTTTCTCATCGTTCTCCAGGGGCTTTCCTTCGTCTCCCTTTCCTACATGGAGGAGTTCTACGACACCATCCGGCGACGGGACCTGGTCCTCGCTGTCCATACGGGACAACGCCCCCCCGGGCTCACCTATCTCCTGGCGTATTCGCCCCGGGACTGCTCGCTCAGGGTCCTCGTCCCGCCCGACGGTCGACCGGCCGGCGGGAACGACCTCGTACACTGCGACGAGCTCTTCAACACCGCCATGCGGGAAGAGATCATGGCGATGCCGGCGGGAGACAATCCCGGTGTCGCCGGCCGCCTGGGGAAATTGATGAAAAAGAATAATCCCTATTTCAACGGCTACGCCGGGGCGATTGAGCTGATCTCGGATCGAATGCCTGAAGCTGAACGGAACGACCCGCGGGCCCTCGCACGGCGCCTCGCGGAGCTCAATGGTCGCGTGGGGGCCGCCGCCTCGATGGTGGCGCACCTTCCCGATGATGGCTTCAGGGAAAACCTGCGCCGCCGCCTCGAGGGCATGAATGGCGAAATGGCCCCCTTCAGGGACGCCATCCTCTCGTCCGCAGCAGACGGATCACCCGATTGCGCCCTATTCAGGAGGGAGGCCCTGCGATACCTCGCGCCGATGCCCCCTGCGGGTGAGCGGCACCACCGTCTCCTGCGCCGCAGCATGGACCGCGTTACCTCGTTTTCATTCTTCGATCCGCGGCGCCACATCCTCTACGAGGCGGGGTTCAACTACCGTTTTTACCGCGCCCACCAGCATCCCACGGCGATGAAGTTCACGCTCCTGACGATCATCCTGGTCGTCATGGTTCTGGGGGGGTTCCAGCTCATTTACATGGGGACCTTCGTCAGGCCCATCCGGCGCATACTCAACGCGATCCACCGGGTGCGCGAGGGAAAATACGACACCATCATTCCCCTTGCGCGGCGCGACGAGCTGGGATACATTTCCCACAATCTCAACGAGATGATGAGCGCCCTCGAGGTCTCGAAGGAGGCCCTCTCGGAATACGCGGACAATCTTTCGGTCATGGTGACGGAGCGCACCGAGGACCTCGCCCGGGCCCGTGACGAGCTCTGGGGGGAGATGCAGATCGCCCGGAAGATGCAGACCATCATGATACCCCGGGAGCCCGTGATGCAGGGCTACGAGATAACCGGCTACATGCTCCCCGCGGCGATAATGGGCGGCGACTACTTCGACGTCATCAACGCCGGGAACGCCGACTGGGTGATCATCGGCGACGTCGCGGGGCACGGCGTTCCGGCGAGCCTCGTCATGATGATGGCCCACACGTCGATCCGGACCCTCCTGGGGAGCGGGGGGCCGATCACTCCCACGGAGCTCATGGAGAGGGTGAACGACGTGATAACCGAGAGCGTGAGGCAGATCGGCGACGACCGGTACATGACGGCCACCATCATGGCCTTCAACGGCAGCGGGAAATGCACCTTCACGGGCCTTCACCAGGACATCATCATCTACCGCGCGGAAAGGGACGCCATCGAAACCGTGAGGACGGAGGGGATCTGGCTCGGCATACATGACGATGCCCGGGGCCTTGTCTCTGAAAAGACCATCACGATGGCAAAGGACGACATCATGTTCCTCTACACGGACGGGATCACCGAGGCATGGAAGAAGGGAAGCGTGCGCAATCTCCGCGATCCCCAGAAGGACATGTACGGTATCGAGCGGCTCATCCGGGTCTTTTACGAAAGCAGGGCCCTGAGGCCCGAGGAGATCCGCGATGCCGTGCTGGAATCCCTCGGGGGATACGCCTGCACCGACGATATCACCATGGTAATACTGCGCAAACTGTAAGATGCAGGCTTACCTGAGCGGCCGGATCCCTCTCGATTCGATGTAGGGCCGCTTTTCCTTTCCCGGGAAATCGATGATGACGCCCTCCACGACGACCCGCGATCCCTTCTCGAGTTTCGGAACTGTGCGCGAGGAATAGATGTCGGCCCGGCAGGGAGCGCCGCCGCCGGGCGCCTCGACGGCGAGGGCGATGATCGTGCTGCGGTCCTTTTCGCGTACCGACTCCACGCTCCCCTTCCATCGCACGGCGAAGCCACGGTAGCGGTAGTCGTGTTCGCGGACCTTACCGCAGGGTATCTCCTCGAAATCCCTCTCCTCCTGGTTCACCACGAATTTGATAAGGAACTCGGCCTTCTCCTTCACCACGAAATTCACGTTGCTGCGGTGAAGCCCGTTCAGGATGAGGAGCGCCTCGTTATAGCGGCGGTTCTTGATGAGGGCGCGGGACCGGTCGAAATCCGCGGTCATCTCCCTGGCCGACCGGTAGTAGACCGGCACGGTCTCCTTCCTGATGCTCTTCACCAGGTCGAATTCCGTTCCGCTCAATCGTACCATGTCGATGGCGTCCCGATCATTCCCGGCGCCGCGGAACCGTTCCACGAGGGGGGGGATCCCGTACCGCGCGAGGGCCCAGATCCCGGCTCCCCCCAGGGCAAGGAGTGACACTACAAGGGCGATTCTGAACGCCGTTTTCCGCCGGGCCGTCCCGGTGCCGCCGTGGATACGGATTCTTCGATGGCCCAGGGTCCCCGTGTAGACGCCGCGACGCGCCTTCTTCAGCCGACCGGGGGGCGGTGGCACATCCACGAAATCGCGAAGGCGGGCATCCTTCTGGAAGGCGGAGAACTCCTCCGCCCCGGCGATGAGGCCCCTCCCCCTCCTGATGTGCGGATCCGCCGGGTACTTCGCCGAGAGCTCGACGTAGATGCGCAGCGCCTCCCCGGCGTTTCCCGCGGACTTCAGTTTCAGGAAGGCCTCCATCTGCACCATGGGCATGAAGGCGGGATCCAGGTCCCGCATTTTCACGAGAAAGCGGGCGAGCCTGCCGAACTGGTCGGTGTAGAGGTAGACGACAGAGAGAAGGAGCAGCACGTAGATGTCGCCCACGCCCGAGGCGAGCACGTTTTCAAGGACGAGCTGGGCCTCGGAAAATTTTTTCCTTTTTAAAAGCCGGTAGGCTTCCCGGATGAGGCGGTAACTTGTCTTCGAGGATTTCACGGTCTGATCATACGCGGCGGGGGGTCGCCTCGTCAATTACGATTTCTCCTGAAGAAGCCCATGACCTGGTCGACCAGGGAAACGTTTTCGTCCCTCGACTTTCCGATGACGTAACCCGCGAGGACAAGGACGATGACGATGAGGGTCTTCCACCATCCGATGGTGAAGAGGAGGATGCCCACCAGGAAGCCGCATGCGACGCCCACGGTGGTCCCGGGATTTTCACGTATCCATTCCGCGATCTGTTCGAGGAATCCCATCACTGCTTCGCCCGCTCGAGATATTCGCCGGTCTCGGTGTTTATCCTGATGGAATCCCCCTCGTTCACGAAGAGGGGCACCTTCACCTCCGCGCCGGTCTCCACGGTGACGCTTTTTTTCACGTTCGTGGCCGTGTCCCCCCGGAGCCCGGGCTCCGCGTAGGTGACCTTCAGCACCACGGTCTGGGGCGGTTCGATGGTGACCACCTCCCCCTCGTACATCGCGATCTGCACCACGTCCTCTTCCTTGAGAAACCGGAGGGCGTCGCCGATGGCGGCGGAGGGTACATGCTCCAGGTCATAGGTCTCGGTGTCCATGAACACCACGTCGTCCCCCTCGCGGTAGGAAAACTGCATGGGCCGCTTCTCGAGGCGCACGTCCTCGATCTTTTCCCCGGCGTTGTAGGTCCGGTCGATCACCGTCCCCTTCTTCACGTTCCGGATCTTGACCCGCACGATGGCGCCGCCCTTCCCCGGCTTGTGGTGCTGCTGTTCGATGACGGAGAAGAGCTCCCCGTCGATGATGATGACGTGACCCCTCCTGAGGTCGTTTACCGATATCATACGCTTCCCATCCCGTTTGTTATCCCAGTATAGTGATCCCCTTCGGCGACGAGGTCAGGACCTCGCGCCCCCGGCCCGTCACGAGTACCATGTCCTCGATGCGCACCCCCCCCACGCCGGGAACGTAGATACCCGGCTCGACGGTGATGACCATGTTCTTTTTCAGCGCGGCATCACCCGCCTTCACGGCCGGGAGTTCGTGGACCTCCATGCCGATGCCGTGTCCCAGGGAATGCCCGAAACGATCGCCGAAGCCCGCGTTCCCGATGATAGCCCGCGCCGTGGCGTCAAGCTTTCCCGTGGTGATGCCGGGCCGCACCGCGTCCACGGCGGCCTCCTGGGCCTCCCGGACGACGCGATATATCTTCTCCAGGGCGGGATCAATGCTATGGATGAAGAATGTTCTTGTCAAGTCTGAATTGTACCCCATGTACTCGCACCCCATGTCCACCAGGAGGGGCTCGCCGGGGCGGAGCTTTTTCCTCATCGAGGTGACGTAGTGGGGCATGGATGATCCCGGCCCCGAGGCGACGATGGAATCGAACCCGCTTTTCCTTGCGCCCCGCGTGCGGAAAAAGTGCTCGATCTCAACGGCGATGTCCCACTCCCTGTCGCCGGCCCTGACGGTGTTTTCCAGGTGGGCCACGCACGCGTCGACGATCTTCGCCGCTTTTTTTATGACGCCGATCTCATCCTCGTCCTTTACCATGCGGAGATGATTGACCTCGTCTCCACCCGGAAGAATAGATACGCCCCTGAGCCGCTCCTGTATGGCGCGGTAAAGGGAAAACGGGGTAGAATGCTCCTCTATGTAGAGCCGCTTCGACCGGGTCCCCTTAACGACCGAAACCAGGGAATCAAGGAACTCCTTCCTCTGTATCGCGAGATCGACGCCTTCGGGGAGAATGGAGCCCGCGTATTCCTCGTACCGGGAATCGGTGATGAAAAAGGAGCGCGGCGAGGCGACCACCAGGTACGCGTAGGAGCCGGCAAAGCCGGTGAGGTAGCGGATATTCACGGCGTCCGTTACCAGGTAGGGAAGGACCCCCCGTGATTTCAGCCTTCTTTTCAGTTTTGTGAGGCGCATGACCTGCTCCGGGATCGTTAGTCCCGCCGTCGCCTGCCGGGAGGGACAGTCAAGCCTCGCATCGGGGGGGACGGCGCGTAAAGCATTTTTTTTCGCGCGCTATTTGAGAAGCTCCCGGTAGTCGTCCCTACCGCGCGACTCGGCCCTCTTCCTCATCCAGTCCTTCTCGTCCTCCGGCACGTACTCCAGCTCCTCATCCTTCCGGCGGACCAGGCGTATCGCCTCGGTGGGGCAGGTGGTGACGCAGAGCCCGCAGCCGATGCACCGCTCGTTCACCAGGGCGACGTCGTCCATGTCAATGGCCCTCACCTGGCACCGGTCGAGGCAGACGCCGCAGGCGGTGCAGAGATCGGCATCCACCACGGCAAGGTAATCGGAATGCGCGATGGCGTGGAGTTTACCCATCTCGTTGATCCCCCGGAGGACCCCGCAGCAGCATCCGCAGCAGTTGCAGATGAAGATCTGTCCCTGCCGCTGGTTCGTGGTCATGTGAACCAGCCCCGCCTCCTCCGACAGCTTCAGTATCCTGAATGCCTCCTCCTTGGTGATGGGCCTCCCCCAGAAGAACGTGTCGAAAAAGTTTTCAACCGGGGCGACGCCGATGCAGACCTCCCGTGGGGCGTCGCAGCCCTTACCGAGAAGATCCTTCTCCTTCTTGCAGATGCACTCGTCCACGGCCCAGGCCCTGGCGTTCTCGATAATCGAGCTGATGCTCTGGTAGGGCTCAACGACCGTTCCGCCCGGGATTTCCGCCTCGATGGGCACCACCTTCCCGATGGAGGGGCCGTGCCCGTGGAGCTCCCGGCCGAACTCCCGGGCGAAATACTGCTCGGTCATCTCGGCGAATTCCCGGTCCATGCGGTAGAGCTGCCACTCGTAGATCCCGAAGACGAAGGGTATCATCTTGTATATATCGTTGCCGCCGATGGTGACCCCCATTATCTGGCCCTTACCCGCCATCTCCTTCAGCTTCGTCTTCAGGTAGTCGGCGTCCATGCCGGTTCTCGCGGCGATCCCGTCGGGGGCCTCGTACTTCATCTTTAGCTGGAGCGCGATACCGGCCTCCTCCTCGCTGTATATTTTCTTCAATATTTTGAGTTCTATTCCATCCTCCGTGGGGGGGAACCCATTCGGCATTTTATCAAGCATGTCCCTGAGTTCTGTGTACACATTTTCCGACATGGCGCACCTCTCTGGCAGTTATTTGATTCCTGATGGGTACCGGTCAACAAACGGAAGAATTATTCAACACCTGTCACGGAGGCACAGAGTCGCCGAGAAAATGGTGTTTTCAATTCCTGCATCGCACACGTCACGTTACCATCGAGTCATGGCACACGATCGTTGTTTTCAACAAAAATTCAACTCCGTGCCTCTGCGCCTCAGTGGCCGCCATATTCCCGATACCATGGACCAAACATAACAGTGTTATGTTATGGCGCAAGCATTTTTCATTTCCTCCTGCCGGTTTTCCATATATTCAAAATTTTTGTATTGCCTTTATTATCCCCCCCTCCCCCACTTCTCCCTCATCTATTCAGCGCGAGGAATACTCACGTGACCCCCATGGTACAAACCGTCGTTCTTCTGACAATTTCAAACGTCTTCATGACATTCGCCTGGTATTCGCACCTCAGGAACCTCGGCGGCAGGGCATGGTATATCGCCGCAGCCGCAAGCTGGGGCATCGCCCTTTTCGAATACATGGTACAGGTCCCCGCGAACCGTATCGGCTATTCCGTCCTCTCCCTGCCGCAGCTCAAGATCGTCCAGGAGGTGATCACCCTGTCGGTATTCGTGCCCTTCGCCC
>CAZKPR010000102.1:0-3742 GCA_964554685.1 uncultured Leptospirales bacterium
CAACACCATCGAGCAGCTCAGGAAGCCCGAAGAGCCGAAGGAACAGGCTTCATCCCACTGAACCAAAAAAAAACGGCCCCTTCAGGGGCCGTTTTGATCTTACCGCATCCTGCTGTGACTACCGCTTGAGGTTCAGGAGCTCCTGGAGCATCTGGTCCGACGTCGTGATGGAGCGCGAGTTCGCCTGGAAGCCCCTCTGGGTAATGATCATGTCGGTGAACTGGTCCGAGAGGTCCACGTTCGACATCTCCAGGGTCCCCGCGACGACCTTGCCGCGCCCCCCCTGGTTCGCCTCGCCGGTGTTCGGCATCCCGGAGTTGTTCGAGACCTCGAAGAGGTTGTCGCCCGTCGCCGTCAGGCCCTGGGGATTGGTGAAGACGGACATGGCCACCTGGCCCACGGTCTGCTTCGTCCCGTTCGAGTACACCCCGGTGATCACCCCGGAGTTGTCGATGTTGAACGACTCCATATATCCCATGTTGTAGCCGTCCTGCTCCACCGCCTTGGTGGTGGAGGGGGAGGCGAACTGCGTGATGCCCTCTATGAGTCCCGCGGACCCGAGGTTGAGCTGTATGTTCCTGATCGCGGGGTCCCCGGCGATCCGGTAGCTGGCGTTGACGAGGAGTGCGCCCTGGTTCACCTCGTCGGGGGTTCCCTCGTCACCCGCGGAAATGAGCTTGCCGTCGGGGCTGAACCTGAGGTTGATCCTGCCCGATGGATTGGCGTTGTTTTCCTGTCCCGCCCCGGCGGGCACGTCCAGGGTGAGGGGGATCGTGGTGTCGGTGATCGCCCCGGAGGCGGTCCACTGGTTCGGCCCGGTTTTCCAGAAGACCAGGCTGAGGCGGTGGGTGTTGCCCTGGTTGTCGTAGGCGTCGATGTTCGTGGTAATTCCCGCCGATGAGCGCATCCGTCCCGTGGCGTTCGCGGGAATCTCCGGCATGCGGGAATCGAGGTTGCACCTGTACTTGATGTTCGATGTTTCCCGCGCGTCGACCTTGCCGTAGATCGGGATCACCAGGTCCTCCGTGGTGCCGCTCGAGTTGACGACCATTTCCCCTTCCTGGTTCCGCGCCGCCATCCATCCCTGCACCTTGAGGCCGTTGCCGGGATTCACCAGGGTGCCGTCCCTGTCAAGGCCGAAGGCCCCGGCCCGGGTGTAGAAGTTCCTGTCCCCGTCGGAGAGGACGAAGAATCCGTCGCCCGAGATCGCCAGGTCCGTCTGGTTCCCCGTGGTCTGGAGGCTTCCCTGGGTGAATATCTTGTCTATCGAGGCGATGGTCATGCCGAGTCCCACCTGCTTCGGGTTCACGCCCCCGCGGTTCTCCTCGGGACGGGCCGCTCCGGAGAGTGTCTGGGATATCATGTCCTGGAAGGTCGCCCTCCCGGTCTTGAACCCGTAGGTGTTGACGTTCGATATGTTGTTGCCGATTACGTCCATCCTGGTCTGGTGGTTCTTCAGGCCGGCAACGCCGGAAAACAGTGCGCGCATCATAACGGCGGTTCTCCTCTACTGCATGTTATTGTGCGGGGGCAACGCCCCCGGCCGGCATCTCCCGGCGCGGCGCGTCGTTCAGGACGGTGCTTCTCGTCCCGGTCTCCGCGTCGCCGGCCCCGCGAACGGCATGCACGTCGGCCAGGCCGACCCTGTCATTGCCGATCACGAGGACGTGTTCGTTGTTCGCGAATTGAATCGCCGAGACGACCCCCGAAACGCGGCGGCTGCTTTCGGCGTTGAAAGAGTCAACGTGTTTGCCGAGAAGGGAAAAGGCCTCGGCGGACCTGGCGCTTCTCACCATTCCCATGATCTCTTTATTCATGTTGGTCATCTGCTCGAGGGTGCTGAACTGGGCCATCTGGGCGATGAACTCGCGGTCTTCCATGGGGCGCGTCGGGTCCTGGTGCCGCAACTGCGTCGTCAGGAGCTTGAGAAAGGCGTCCTTGTCCAGGCCGCCCATCTTCACGTCCTTGCCGTGGTGGATGCGCTTGTTGACCAGCTCGGCTTCCTTCGTCGAGGCGGCAAGCTGTTCCGCTGAGAGTTTAACCGGATCCATTCGATTCTCCTATATGATCACGTTGATATGGCCGTCATGGGCCGGCGCCGCGTTCGCCCGGTATTGGTCCTCCACCGCCGCGGTCCGTTCACCGTAGGCGGGCAGGAACACGCTTTCGCCGTCCCGCTCCTGGAGGGTCCTTCCGCGCTGGTCGTTCACGTTCACCTGGAATTCTCCGATGGAGATCCCCGCCTCGCCGAGCTGCTGCTTTATCTGCTCGAGATCGGCCATGAGGAGGTCCCGTGCCTCCTGGGTGGTCACGAGGAACTTCCCGTGCACCACGCCGTCGTGCAGGCCGAGATGAATGTTCAGGTTTCCGAGCTCCGGGGGATTGAGGCGCACCGAGAATGAGGCATTGCGGCCGTTTTTCACGGAAACCTGGGCCCTCTCAATTACCCGCTCAAGGCTCTCCCTGAAGAGACCGGCCCGGTGCTGGGTTATGGGCATGTCGGGTAGCTTCGTCGCCGATTCGCCCTTCATCGCGATAACGCCCTCGTGGGAACCGCCGCCCGTGCCCTGGCGGCCCTGGCGGGTCTCCGATCCATCCTGCTTCATGCCTTCAAGGATCGCCGCGACCCTGCCGGGAATATCTTTAACGGGACTGGCGCCCGTTTCCGGGGCCCCGGCATGCTTCGCGCTTTTATCCTCCGCCCCTTTCTGGCGCGCGATCATCTCGCGGATACCCGCCACGGTCTTGGCGAGATTGCGAAGAAAGCCGCCGGTAAGCGCGGCCGCATCGTTCTGCCCGAGCTTTTTAACGAGCGCGTCAACTGCCGCGGCCAGGCGGGTCATTTCCGGATTCCCCCGTTCCCTGGAGAGGGCGCCTCGGAGCTCGTTCAAAGACTCCTTCATTTTCGCTGCATCGATCCTGCCCTCGTTGCCCGCGGCCGCGAGTATCATCTTCCCCAGCTCTTCGATGAGGGCATGGATGCGCGCATGGTCGGCAGGCCCGGCCTTGGATTCAGCGAGGCGCCCGCTTTCCCTGGTCTTCTCCCCCGCGGGCTTTTCAACGGTCCTTTCGGCGCCGGAGAGACTTCCTTGTACCGGGGTCTCGGAATCCCCCGGGGTTTTCGCCGCTGCGGCGTTTTCGGATGTCTCCGTTTTCTTCTGCTCTTCCGGTTTTTGTTTCAGGGCCCGGGAAGCGTCGTTTTCCGTGGCCTCGGGCCGGGCGCTTTCGCTTCGGGTTCGGTTCTCATCCCCGGCGGGGCGCTGCGTCATTTCGCCCTGGGGGCGAACAACCGGCGTGGCGGTGTCGGCCGGTTCGATCTGGCTCCTGAGCATGCTGAAGAATCCCGCGTCGGAGGAAAAATCACCGGTGCTGACAAGGGGCCGCGGCGGGGCGGCTTCAGGCGCGTTGTTCTTCGCGACGGCGATGGTGCTGATATGGAGCATATATATTCTACCCGTGTCGTTCTCAGGCTGATTAATATATCGTGAGGAGTGGTGATAAACTGAATGGAAATTTGGCTGGCGGGTATTAATTGATTCAGAGACGCCCAATGGGGGGCTCATGTGACATAGTCGGGTTTTTGTCTGCTTTTTTATCCTGATCGGGTGGTAAGGAAGCGATAGTTATCGGTTCCAAGTACGATAGTTATCGGTTATAGGTGCGATAGTTATCGGTTCCAGGTACGATAGTTATCGGTTCCAAGTACGATAGTTATCGGTTATAGGTGCGATAGTTATCGGTT
>CAZKPR010000102.1:3842-13561 GCA_964554685.1 uncultured Leptospirales bacterium
CGATAGTTATCGGTTATAGGTGCGATAGTTATCGGTTCCAGGTACGATAGTTATCGGTTCCAGGTACGATAGTTATCGGCAGGACAGATCCAGAGCTTATATTAAGGTGTCAGAGTAACTGCATATCCATCCATTATTATCAACCAATCTGATCATAGTATTGCAAAATGTATAGCTGTTGGTCGCGCAGATACCACGCCGTCTGGGTGTTGGCATGTCAATTTGCGCTCGCGTTTATTTTGGCATTTTCCCCGGACCCTTCAAATACTGACCAATCAGTTTTTGATATGACATATAGTTTGATCCATGGTTAATTATTACCAACCGTCTGTCTGGTCTTTTTTGGAGGAAAAATGATACAAACTTCAAGAAGAGCAAGGTACACTAGGCATTTTCTGATCGTTATGGCTGCCCTGGTAATGGCGGCAACAGGCTGTTTTGATGATTCAAACCGGAATCTTCTTCCCATGGACTCATCGAAGGAGGGATCCGGCAGCGGCATCATGAGCAGGGAGGATGGCGCGCTTCTCCCGGAGGAATCTGGTGGCGGCGTCTACCTTATCGGCGCGGGCATTCACGACATCACCGGCCCCGCCGCGGAGGTGGGGATGATGGGATTCGCGGACATGGATCAGAAAACCTCCGGTATCCATATGCGCCTTCGCTCCCGGGCCTTCATCGTGGGCGACGGGGAACGGCGCATGGTGTTCGTGAGCGCGGACCTCGGCCAGCTTTTCCAGATGGTGAAGATGAAGGTATGCGAAAAAGTCGCGGCCAATCCCGAGCTCGCTTCCTATTATAATGAAAAGAACATTCTCGTTTCCGCGACACACACGCATAGTGGCCCCGGCGGTTATTCCGGCTACTTCCTCTACGACTTCACGGTCCTGGGGTTCATCAAACAGAATTTCAACGCCATCGTCGACGGCATCTACCTCTCCATCCTGAAGGCCCACGACAACCTGGCCCCGGGACGGATCCTGATCAACGAGGGGAACCTCGAGGGCTGCGGCGGGAACCGCTCCCGCTTCGCCTATATGAACAACCCGGCCGAGGAGCGCGCCCGATACGACGGCGATACCGACACGTCCTTCACCCTCCTCAAGTTCGTGACCATCGAGGGCGAGGAGATCGGCATGGTGAACTGGTTCGCCCTGCATCCCACGAGCATCGGCCCGGAGAACACCCTCATCAGCGGGGATCACAAGGGATACGCGTCGTATCTCTTCGAAAAGGAGAAGGGGGCCGATTACGCGTCGCCCCGTACTTTCGTGGCGGCCTTCGCCCAGTCCAACTCGGGAGACGTGTCCCCCAACTCCGATTTCGGCCAGGCGCCCGCCCATGTTGATTTCGAACACAATCCGAGCCTTGAGAACGCGACGCTGCGCCAGTACGGGAAGGCGAAGGAGCTCTATGACGGTGCCGTGGAGGAGCTTCGCGGTCCCGTTGATTACCGGCACCGGTTCGTGGACATGAGCGGCCTCGCCGTCGAGGACCTCGGGTGCACCACCTGTCCCGCGGCCATGGGCGCGTCGTTTTCAGCGGGGAGCGTGACCGACAACCCGAGCCCGGCCCCCCTCTTCCCCGCGGGGACCACGGTGGAGAGCCTCAACTGGAGCGACAATGCCGCCCTCACGTTCCTCCACACGTTCCTGGGGGGCGTGTTCGCGCCCTTCTGGCCGAAGACCCAGGACCCCGCTTACAGGGCCTGTCACGCCGAGAAACCGATACTCCTCCCCACGGGAATGGCGAGCATTAATGTTAACGGTATCCCGATGACTCCCCGGGTGGTGCCGCTCCAGGTGATCAGGATCGGCGGCCTGGCGATCGTGGCGGTCCCCTCCGAGGTGACCACCATGGCGGGACGGCGCATCAGGAACGCCGTGGGCGCGGCGCTCGCCCCCGCCGGCGTGACGCGCGTTGTCGTGGCCGCCCTCGCGAATACCTACGTCTCCTATCTCGCCACGAGGGAGGAGTACGCGATGCAGTCCTACGAGGGGGCCTGCACGCAGTTCGGGCCGAACGAGCTCGCGGCCTTCCAGCAGGAATACGATTCGCTCTGTTCGGCCATGCTCACCGGTAGTGACATGGAACCCGGGCCGACCCCGCGTGACGTGACGGGCGACACGGTCAACTTCCAGACCGGCGTCGTCCTCGATGACAAGCCCGTTGACCGGGAGTTCGGCGACGTCATCGTCGAGCCCGCGGAGGAATACCGGCGGGGCGACACGGTGAGCGTGCAGTTCTGGGGGGGGCACCCGAAAAATGATCTGCAGATACAGGGTTCTTTCCTCACCGTGGAGAAGGTGCGGGGTGAGCGCGTCGAGGAGGTCTGCACAATGGAGGGGTGGTGGATCTTCAAGAAGAAAGTGTGCCGCCAGGTCGTGACCCTCGATACCGAGCCCGTGGCCCGGGACTGGGATCCGGAAACCGTGTACCGGTGGAAGCGTGACGGGGTGTCCTATTCGAAGATCACCGTAACCTGGGACACGAAGCACGCCGGGCCGGGCCGGTACCGCATACGGCACAATGGTCACTGGAAGTCGGGATGGACCGGCGCGGTAAGCCCCTACCAGGGAATTTCGAGAATCTTCAGGGTGAACTGATCGCACCCGCCGCATGGCGGCGGAGATTTCAATACACGTCCTCACACAATTACAGTTCGGCCGCGTTCCCCACGCGGCATTTTTTTTCCCCTGGAAATTTATTCTTTGATTTATTTCCCCGGTCTGATAGGGTGCATTGTGCCCCGGAGCGGGGTCGACCGATGCCGGTCGAGAGACCGATGGACGCACGAGGTGGTGATGAACTGGGTATCCGTTCCGGCCGTCGCCATGGCCGCCGTTTCGTTCTACGTGGGATTCTCCTATCTCTGGCTTTTTACCCGGAGGCCCCTCGAGCGCGAAAACCTCGCGTTCGCCTTCACCTGCTTCTCGATCGCCTTCTACGACCTCTTCTGCGCGGGCCTCTACCATGCCGCGAGCCCCGAGGAGGGAATGTTCTGGCAGCGGCTCCAGCTCGCGGCGCTTCCCCTGTTCACCATTTCCCTCTCATGGTTTGTCTATTTCATGACGAGGCGCGCCTCCCGGGTCCCCTTCATCATCATCACCGCCTGGCTCGCCGTCATGGCCGCGGCGGGGCTCGCCATCCGGGGCGAGCTGACCCTTACGGCTGAGCGGCCCTTCGTGAAGGTCGTCCATTTCGCAGGAACGGTGATCCGCTACCAGGAGGTGGACCCCGGGATCATCCATACCCTCCAGTTCGTCTCGATGATCATCGCCGCCGCCTACCTGTTTTACGTCCTGGTGAAAAGCCTCATGGAGGGCGATCCCTTCGCCGGGCCCCTCCTTGTCTCCCTGGTGCCCTTTTTCGCCGCCGCGGTCAACGACATACTCGTCGGGGCGGGGGCCTATCCCTTCATCTACCTGATGGAGTATGCCTACATGCTCATACTCGTGTCGATGGCCCATGTGCTCCAGAACCGCTTCATCGAGCTGAACCGCGAGGTGGAGGAGCTCACGCACCAGCTCGAGGAGAAGGTTAACGACAGGACCATGGAACTCCTCCTCAGCGAGATCACGAAGGACATCTACGCCGACCGTTCGGAGAAGACGCAGGCCGCCGAGGCGGCCACCAGGGTATCGTCGGTCAGCAAGCTGAGCCAGGACATCAGCATCATCTCGAATATCGACCGGCTCCTCTCCAGGGCCCTGGAGAAGGCGATGGAGATTTCCGCCTCCGGCGGCGGGTGCCTCTTTATCGTTGGGGATGACGGCGCACTGGAGGCCGCGGCGCGCTCGGGGATGGAGGAGCCCGATCCGGGCGTGTGGAGTGAAGCGCTCCGGATCATGGAACGCCCCGACACACCGCCCGGTCCCGCGAGGGGGCCCGGGGGGAGGTCCCTCTTTATCCCCGTTACCCTGGGCGACGGGCCCATCGGCGTCTGTTTTCTCCGTCGCGATCAAGAGGCCGGGGAGTACCGGGAAGACCGGGTCCGCCTGGCCGCGGAGTTCATCGCCCAGGCCGCGTCGGCGATCGAAAACGCCTTCCTCTACCAGCGGATGCTCGACCGCACCGCCGCCGCGCGCCGGCATTCGATAACCCCCACCCTGGAGGAGAAGATGAAGAAGGCCGTGGCCTACATCCGCGACAACTACACCTCCGACATATCGCGGGAAGGGCTCGCGGCGTCCCTGAACATGCATCCCGATTCCTTTGGAAGGTTCTTCAAGATCTACACGAACATGAGGATCAGCGAGTTCATCAACGAACTCCGGGTGCGGCACGCCGCGGAGCGTCTCCGGGACACCGGGGACACGATCATCGATATCGCCTTTGCCGCGGGATTCGAGAGCCTTCCCACGTTCAACCGGGCCTTCATGAAGGTATTCCGCGTCACTCCCACGCGATACCGCGAGAAGGGCGGGTAGCCTGATCACGGCGACGCTTTTCAATATCTGACCGGTCATGAATTGATTGGACAGGAGAGAATCATTCCCGTACATTTTTAAAAAAAGCGGCAGGGCGTTCCGCGGTGATCCGCCCCTTCCGTCAACGAACCGTGCATGAAAGAGGAATCGTATGGCAGAATCGGTGTATGTTCTGACCCATGACGTGGGAACCACGGGGTGCAAATCGTGCGTCTACCGGATCGGGAAGCGCGTCGAACTCGTGGATTCGAGCCTGGCGGAGTATCCCCTCTACACCACGCCCGACGGCGGGGCGGAGCAGAAGGCCGACGAGTGGTGGAGCGCCCTCTGCGGCGCAACGCGGAAGATCGTGAGGCGCTCCGGCGTGAGCCCCTCCCGGATACGCGCCATGGCCTTCTGCGCCCAGATGCAGGGTTCGGTCATCGTCGACGGATCGGGCCGCGCCCTCAGGAACCCCATGAGCTACATGGACGGACGGTCGGGTCCGCAGATAGCCCGTGGCCTCTACCGGGGCCTTTTCAGGATCGGGAAGTGGAACGCGCGCAAGACGGTGCGCTCCCTCATCGTGACCGGCGGGCTTGCCGCCACGCCGAAGGACCCCCTCTGGAAGTACCACTGGGTGAGGGATAACGAGCCCGCGGTTTTCGAGCGGCTCCACAAGTGGCTCGACGTGAAGGATTATCTTATTTTGCGTTGCACCGGCGAGTACGCCATGACCCGCGATTCCGCGAACCTGACCTTTCTCTACGACACCAGGCCCGGGAGGCTCGGCTGGAACGCCGGGCTCTGCCGTCTCTTCGGGGTCGACATGGCCCACCTGCCCCCCGTGGTGGATTCCACGGACGAGGTGGGGCGTCTCCTCCCCGGACCCGCCGCCGAGATGGGCCTCGCTGAGGGAACCCCGGTCTTCGGCGGCGGCGGCGACGTGTCCATGACCGCCATCGGCGCGGGGTGCCTGGAGCTCCATGACACCCATGTCTACGTCGGCACCTCCGGGTGGGTCGTTTCCAATGTCGACAGAAGGATGGTGGACATCGGAAATTTCATCGCCTCGATTCTCGGGGCGATACCGGGGCTCTACAGCTACACCGCGGAACAGGAAACCTCCGGGGCCTGCATGAAGTGGGTGCGCGACCACCTGGCCCTCGACGAGATCGGCGTGTACCTGAAGGCGAGGCATGTCGCGGAGAAATCGAGGGAATACGAGAGCCTCTTCGACTACCTTAACGAGGTGATCGAGGGCACCCCGCCGGGTTCGGGAAACGTGCTCTTCACTCCCTGGCTCCACGGCAACCGCTCGCCGCGCGAGGACCCCCACGCCCGGGGCATCTTCTTCAACCTTGGCCTCGGCACGGGGAAGCGCCAGATGATCCGCGCCGTCCTGGAGGGAATGGCCTTTCACAAGCGCTGGATGCTCGAGGCGATGGAGCGAAAGATCCCGCGCCGGGAGCGCCTCCGCTTCGTGGGGGGCGGGGCCCTCTCCGAGGCGGGATGCCGGATAATGGCGGACGTCACGGGCCGCGTGATCGAGACCGTGGATGACTGCCAGAACGTCGGGGCCGTGGGGGCCGCCCTGGTCTGCGCCGTGGGCCTCGGGCTCATCGGCTCCTTCGCGGAGGCAAAGGCCCTCATCCCGGTCCGGAGGGCATACGATCCGAACCCGGCACACCGGGGGCTTTATGACCGGAGCTACGGGGTCTTTACGAAGCTGTATGATCGCAACAGGAAGTTGTTCTCGATTTTGAACGGCTGAGGAGGCTGCAATGGGACGCTACGATGAACAGAGGAAGCAGGTGTACGATTGCATCATGGACCTGGTCCGCCGGGGGTACGTGGAGGGCACGGGGGGCAACGTCTCGCTTCTCGTGGAAGGGGAGGAGACCGTCGTGGTGACCCCCTCCCAGCGGGAATACCTCACCATGTCGGCGGACGATATCTGCGTCGTTGATTTTGACCTGAAGCCCGTGGAGGACAACGGCCTGAAGCCTTCGATCGAAACGGGCATGCACGTGGCGGTGTACCGGAACCGGAAAGATGTCGGCGCCGTGGTCCATACCCACCAGATCTTCGCCAGCGTCTTCGCCCTCATCAACGAGCCGATCCCGGCCCTCTTCGACGAAGTGGCGAGCTCCATCGGGCCCCTCGTGGAGGTGGTGCCCTATGGCCTCTCGGGAAGCCCCGCGCTCATCGAGAACGTCACGGCGAAGCTCGAGAACCGGGGCAACTGCTATATCTTGCAGAACCACGGGGCCCTTGCACTGGGAAGCGATATCGACCGCGCGAAGCGCAACGCCGAGCTCCTGGAAAAGTGCGCCCGGGTCTACTACTACGCACTTTCCACGGGACGAGCGGTAACCCTGATGCCGGAGAACATGCGGGAGCTGATGGGGAAGATCGTCGCGGGGAAGCAGGACGCGGAGATTAAAAGGAAAGAGGAACTGAATAAGTAACCTCACCCCCCGACCCCCTCTCCCGGGAGGAGAGGGGGAGAGTTGGGATATGATAGATATACTAACAAGAAGGAGAGCATGATGAACGCTACGCAAGAGTATGCCATATCGCACTGGCCCGACACGGAGGATATCCTGGTGCGGCTTCGCCGCCTGGCCAACGAACTGCCGATCCACCGGATCGAACGGACGAAGATGGGCGAGTACCTCGGGTATTTCGAGAAAAAGTGCGCGGGGTCCAGGGAGATGACCGATCGCGCGAAAGAGCTGATCCCCGGTGGGGTACAGCACAACCTGGCATTCAACTATCCCTTTCCCCTTGCCATCACCAGGGCCGAGGGTGCCTACCTGTGGGACGTCGACGGGAACCGCTACATCGACTTCCTCCAGGCCGGGGGCCCCACCCTCCTGGGGAGCAACTACGCCCCCGTCCAGGAGAAGGTGATCGAGGTGATCCGGGAGAGCGGACCGGTGACGGGCCTTTTCCACGAATACGAGCTCAGGCTCGCGGAGCTGATCAGCCGCCACATGCCCGCCGTGGAGATGTTCCGCATGCTGATGAGCGGCACCGAGGCCTGCATGGCCGCCGCCAGGGCGGCCCGCTGTTTCACGGATAAAAAGCACGTCATCAAGATCGGCGGGGCCTACCATGGCTGGAGCGACCAGTTCGTCTTCGGAATGCGGGTCCCCGGCGTGGGGCCCCTGGACGCCCACGGGATACCCGCCGGGTGCTACCAGTTTACCCAGGAGGTCTACCCCAACGACCTGGACGCCCTGGAGAAGCGGATGGAGGAGAACGAGAAGGAAGGCGGCACTGCGGCGGTCTTCCTCGAGCCCCTGGGTCCCGAAAGCGGCACCAGGCCCGTGCTTCGCGATTTCAACCTGCGAGTCAGGGAGCTCTGCGACCATTTCGGCAGCCTCCTTGTTTTCGACGAGGTGGTCACGGGCTTCCGCGTAGGCCTGGGGGGCGCCCAGGGCTACTTCAACGTGACGCCGGACCTCACGGTCTTCGGCAAGTGCGTGGCCGGGGGATATCCCGGCGCCGGCGGCGTCGGGGGCCGCAGGGACGTCATGCTCTGCTACGCCGCGGGACTCGGGGGAGGCCCCGGGGGCAAGCGCGCCATGGTGGGGGGGACCCTCTCGGCAAATCCTTTGAGCTGCGCCGCCGGGTATTTCGCCATCAAGGCGATAGAAGAAACAGGGGCGCACCTGAAGGCGGGAAGGGCGGGGGACCGCCTCACGGAGGGCCTTCGCGGGATTTTCGAACGGCGGGGACTTCCCTTCGTGGCTTTCAATCATGGGTCGATCTGCCACATGGAGACCGGCGCCGCCATGCTCATGGAGATTTCGAACCCGAACATCTTCAAGGAAGTGGGAAAGAGGAAGAAGGTGATGGAGGAGATGGGCGCCGCCCTCACGGCGGAGGGTATCATCTCCCTGGCGGGGAGCCGCCTCTACACCAGCATGGCCGACACGGACGAGGTGATCGACGACGCCCTGGAGCGGTTTGACCGGGTATTCAGCCACATCGAGATCGCGGGCGAGGACGCCGCGTGGTGAACCGGGCGGCGGAAATGAAATGCGGGGAATTCCCGCGGGAGGATACGGCATGAACGCTGACAGCTCTCTCTACCGGGCCTACGGCTACCGATGGGTGGTCCTGGGGCTCTACTTCCTGATCACGGTGGCCATCGAGATCCAGTGGCTCACCTTCGCGCCGATCGCCCGGGAGGCCCGGGCCGCCTACGGGGCCACGGCCCTGGAGATCGACCTCCTGGCCCTGCTGTTCCTGGTCATGTTTGTCCTGTTCTGCATTCCCGCTTCCCTGGTGATCGACCGCTACGGGATACGGAGGGGGATCGGCATCGGCGCGGCCCTGACCGGAATCTTCGCCATGATGAAGGGCGTCTTCGCCGGGAGCTACGCCATGATGGTGGCGTCCCAGGTGGGCCTCGGCATCGCCCAGCCCTTCATCCTGAACGCCGTGACCCGCCTGGCGGTGAAGTGGTTCCCCATCGGTGAGAGGGCCACGGCAGTGGGCCTGGCCACCCTGGCGCAGTTCGTCGGGTTCATCGTGGTGAACGTGGCGACGCCGCACATGGTGGGAAGCGCCGACGGCGCGCCCGACCTCGGGGGGATGCTCATGACCTGGGGCGTGGTGTCCGCGGTCATCGCCGGGGCCTTCCTCGCCTTCATGCGCGAGGCCCCCCCCACGCCGCCCTCGGAGGAGGGCGCGGGGGAGCGCCTCCTCTCGCGGGAAGGCCTGAGGCACATCTTCTCGAAGAGGGACATGGTCATCGTCCTCTTCCTCTTCATGATCGGCCTGGGCATGTTCAACGCCGTGACCATGGTGATCGACCAGGTCTGCGAGCTCAAGGGGTTCACCACGGAGCAGACGGGGATGATCATGGGGGCGATGTTTCTCGCGGGGATCGTCGGGGCCCTGGTTCTCCCGGCCCTCTCGGACCGCCTCCGGAGAAGGAAGGCCTTCCTGGTCGGCGCCATGGCCTGCATGACGCCGGGCCTGGCGGGCATGACCTTCGCCGGGGACTACGGCCTCATGGTCGCCGCCTCGGCGGTGATGGGTTTCTTTCTACTGGGCGCCGCGGGGCCCATCGGGTTCCAGTACGCCGCCGAGGTGAGCTTCCCCGCGCCGGAATCGCTCTCCCAGGGGATCATCCTCCTGGCGGGGCAGGTATCGGGCATCGTCTTCGTCGTGGGGATGAACCTCGCGGGAATGATCCCCTTCATGGTCGTGTTCATCGTCCTCGCCGGGGTAAACGTGCTCCTCGCGGCCTGGCTCCGGGAATCGCCGATGATGCCCGGGCGTCCATGATAT
>CAZKPR010000103.1:0-4960 GCA_964554685.1 uncultured Leptospirales bacterium
AAAGGCTAGGGGGGGCCCCCTGGGGGGGTAAATGAACCCGTTATGGCCAAAGTCCTCCATTTTAAAGGCCAAGCCCGGGCGGACCTCCGCCTCTCCTTCTTTTACCTGATGATCCGCGACTGCGGCATTTTCGCGCAGGTACCGGAAGCCCTGGCGCTGATCCCTGAACCGGAGCGGCGGGACCGTCTTCTCGAGGCCTTCGGCTCAATCATTGACGGAGACCATGAGTAAGCGCCTCGAATCAGCCCTGGAGTCCCTCTGGCGCCGGAGCAGGTTCGTATCCTTCTTTTACCAGGCCGTCCGCTTTGTCCCCGCCGAGGCGATACCCACGCTGGCCCTGGGCGTCGGGGACGCGAGGATGGTGATGCACTACTCCCCCCGCTTCATCGGTGAGATCTCCATGGAGGAACTGATCGGCCTCCTGGTCCACGAGATGCTCCATGTGGTGCTGAATCACGATCATCGCGCCCTTCCCGGCGACGATTCCTATCTCAGGAACCTGGCCCAGGACATGGTCGTGAATTCCTACATCGCCGGCCACGAAAAAACCTTTTTTTCGAGACGGGAGGGCGGCGACGCGACCGGGCTTATCCTTCCCCCGGGGCTTCCCCTTGTACCCACCTCTTTTATTGAGGAAACGGGGAACGCGGACCCGGCCTGGGAGGATCTCTACCGGTGGCTCAGGAAGGGGAAGGGACCCCCCGTCACGGACCGCACTGCGGGCCCGGACTCCATGGCGGGAGGCGATTCACCCTTCGAGAAGATGCGCGAGGCCTTCGATATCGGCCCCGCCGACGCCCGGGAGCGTGGCGCCGACACGATCGATCTCTCCGGCACGAGGGGAATGGCCTTCCTCGACATGGAGGATTCCTATCTTCCCACGGGTGTCCACCTCTACCAGGACGCCAGGTCCGTGGTGGAGGCGAAGCGTAGCGCCGTCATCGCCCTGGCTGAAGAGGACGGCGAGTGCCTCCGGGAGCGGGCCTTCGAGGAGATACGGTGCATCATCGAGCGCACGAGGGAATCGGATGTATCCTCATGGGCGCGGACCCTCCGCAGCCTGGTTGACTGCTCCGCTCCTTCGAACGAATGGAAGTATTCCTACGGAAGGTTCAACAGGCGTTATTTTTCAGACGGCATCTATTCCCCGGGGAGGATGTTCCGCGAACGGGAACGCATCATCGTGGCCGTTGACGTGTCAGGCTCAATGGTGACGACGCCCTCGGACATCGAATCGGCCTTCGGAGTGATCGAGACGCTGATGGGGAAATACCGGGTGCACCTCCTCTGCCTGGACGAGGATCTCTTTGTCCCGGAGCGGGGCGGGGACGGCCTGGCTCCCTCGAAGCGAACCGGCCGGCCCTTCGTCTACCGCCGTGGCGACTGGCGGCTTATACGGACGGGGAGTGGCGGCACCACCTTCTTCGCCCCCCTTTTCAACCGTTACATGAAGGGGCGCCGGGAGACGCTCCTGGTTATAACGGACGGGTATATCTACGACCTCGAGCGGCTCGAGCGCCACGTTCCCACCATATGGGTGATCGCCGAGGGGCGGCGCGAACCATTTCATCCCCCCTTCGGAAGGGCGGTGAGGATCGGTGGGGAGCGGTGGGCCGCCGGGACAGCGGGTGGCAACCCCGCTGCGGGGGCGCCGTGAAAGGACCGGAATCCCTGATAGGGGAACTCGCCAGGACGGGGAACGCCGCGGGAATCTGGCGCGCGGGAGTGGCCGAGGAGATCGACCACGCCGCGGCGTGCCGGGCGCTCCTTTCCATGGATGACCCTGAGATGATATTCCTTGCCGGGAGGGACCTGCGGGACTTCGACTATGCCGCGGGGCAGGAGCGCCTGGCAGCCCTGGAGAGCGCCGAGTTCCTCCACAAGGCGGGGATATTCTGGCGCGCCTTCGATTTCAGGGCGGGTCTCGAGACCCTGGCGGCAATCGGGGAGCCGGAGTATGTCTACCGGGCCGGGAGGTTCTGGAGTGGCATTGATCATCGGCGCGCCCTCGACATCATCATCGCCATGGGGGAAGCCCGTTATGTCTACTACGCCGGCCAGGAATGGAAAGTATTCGATTACGACGCGGGGTTCGAGGCCCTGATGGAGATGGGGAGCCCCGAATACATTTTTTACGGGGGCTCTTACTGGCGGAAATTCGACCACCGGCGGGGTTTCGAGAGGCTTCTCGAGACGGGGAGCCCGGAGTTCATCTTCAAGGCGGGTACCCTCTGGAAGGATTTCGATTTCCCGAGGGCCTGGATGGCCCTGGAATCATCGGGATCAGGAGGTGCTTTGTGGCGGGGCAGGGCCTTTACCCAGGAGAGATGGCGCGGGGCACTGAAGGGGATATGGCGGGAATCCTCGCGAAGGGCCCTTGGACGGGAATGAAAATTTATTTTATATATAAAAATAAATAATTGACATTTTTAAAATTATTTCTTAAATGTCGGTTTGTTGAATAGCATCATCGAATTCCACAATTTTAACCCGCGTGTCTCGTCGGAAAATAAATTGCGATTTAATGAGGCTTATTCAGCAGGGGTAACCCGCATTATTCACAATTTACAGGAGTTCTTTTTATGCCTACAGGCACAGTAAAATGGTTCAATGAGAAGAAGGGTTTCGGTTTCCTTTCTCAGGACGGTGGCGCGGATCTGTTCGTCCATCACACCGGCATCGTCGGCGAGGGCTTCAAGGTCCTCAATGAAGGCGACAGAGTGGAATTTGAAATCGAAAAAAGCGAAAAAGGACCGCGTGCTTTTTCCGTTCGAAACATCACTTCCTAGGTGGGGACAATCTTGACAAGCACTTCATGACCTGGCCGAAAGGCCAGGTTTTTTTATTAATCCGGTTCCCCGTCCCTCCGGGATTATTCCCACCTCAGCGCCTCTATCGGGTTCAGCCGGGACGCCTGGAAGGCCGGCCAGAGGCCGAAACCGACTCCAATAAGAATCGATACGACCGTGGAGAGCATGATCGCGGAAACCGATATTTTCACCGACCACTGGGCGAAGTGCGAAATGAGAATCGATATCGTGATTCCGAGGATTATGCCGAAGAGGCCCCCCGCCAGGGTGAGGAGCGACGATTCGATCAGGAACTGGACCAGGATGTCCCTCCGGCGTGCGCCGATCGCCTTGCGCAGGCCGATCTCCTTGATGCGCTCCTTGACCGATACGAGCATGATGTTCATTATGCCGATACCCCCGACGATGAGGGAGATGGCCGCCACGATCCCCAGGAGGGTGCTCATGGTCCTGGTGGTCTGAGACATCATGTCCCGGATCTCGGTCATGTCCCTCACGTTGAAGGAGTCCGTGTCATGGGCATCCAGGCGGTGCCGGCTGATGATCAGTTCGCGTATCGAAGCGATCGCGCTGTCTATCCTGTTCGGGTCGCGTATCTCCACGTCGATGGCGTCAACGTATTCCTTGCCGAGGACCCTGTACATGGCGGTGGTTATCGGTATCACGATCACGTCATCCTGGTCCATGAACGATACACCCTTGACCGGAAGAATGCCGATCACCCTGAAGTTGATCCGGTTGATCTTGATCGTCCTCCCCACGGGGTTCGCGCTGCCGAAGAGGTTCTTGATGACCGTGGCGCCGAGAACCGCGACTTTCTGTCTCGAACGGAGCTCTTCACCGGTGAAAAAGCGTCCGCTGATGGGAACCGCGGACTTGATCCTGGCGTACTCCACGCCCGCTCCGTAGACCTGGGTGTTCCAGTTCTTCGCGCCGTACACCGCCTGGGCCCTGCCGTTGACCGCGGGCGACACGCTCCTGATCCCTTCGAGGCGCCCGATCGCCTCCGCGTCTTCCATGGTGAGACGCGTCACGGCGCCGGACTCCAGGGCGACGGGGCCCCGACGGAACGAGCCGGGACGCACCGAGACGATGTTCGATCCGAGGGAGCTCAGGCTCTGGGTGATCGATTCCTTCGCCCCCTCGCCGATGGCGATCATTGAAATAACCGCGGCCACGCCGATGAGAATGCCCAGGATCGAGAGGAGCGAGCGGAGCTTGTGGGCGACGATGGAGGAGAGGGCCTGGCGGAGATAGTCTAAAAACTCCGCGGTGCCGAAGGCTGATCGGGCCTCCGCGAGGATGTCCCGTATGGAGGAATGGCGTGCGGCGGATGCCGCAGTACGTTTTTTCGGGGTCCCGGTATCGGAGATAATCGCGCCGTCGCGCATGGTGATGATGCGTTTTGCGCGCCTGGCGATCTCGTTCTCGTGGGTGACCATGACGATGGTGATCCCCGCGGCGTTCAGCTCCTCGAGGAGCGCCATGATCTCCGCCTCGCTCTTCGTGTCGAGGTTACCCGTCGGTTCGTCGGCGAAGAGTATGATGGGGCGGTTGACCATGGCGCGGGCGACGGCCACGCGCTGCTGCTCGCCGCCGGAAAGCTCGTTGGGGTAGTGGCCCTCGCGGTGAGACAGCATGACCTGTCGCAGCCGCTCCGAGGCCTCGCCGCGGGAATCGCCCCGGCCGGCGTACACCATGGGGAGCCCGACGTTTTCGGCAGAGTTCATGCGGGGGAGGAGGTTGAACTGCTGGAACACGAAGCCCGCGATATGATTCCTGAGCAGTGAAAGCTCGTCGTCGTCGAGCTCCGTGATGTCGTCCCCGAGGAGCCGGTAGGACCCTGAGTCCGGCTTGTCCAGGAACCCGAGGATGTTCAGCATCGTGGACTTCCCCGAGCCGGAATGGCCCATGATCGCCACGAACTCCCCGGTCTCGATTCTCAGGGAGACGTCGTCCAGGGCGCGCACCTGCACCTTGCCGGTGTCGTAGATCTTCGATACGCTGTTCAGTTCAATCATGCGTCCTGTTATTTCCTTTTCCGCTGGGGCATGAAGGGGTTCGTGCTCTCTTTCGCGTCGAGGGATACGCCGTTTGCCATCACCGCCACGCGGTCAGATCGGAAGAGCGTCGTGTAGGGAATGTGTGTT
>CAZKPR010000103.1:4970-6608 GCA_964554685.1 uncultured Leptospirales bacterium
ACCGCCACGCGGTCCCCGGCGGTCAACCCTGCGACGATTTCAATGTTTCGATCGTCCGACACCCCGACGCCGATCTTTCTTTTCAGCGGCTTCTTCGAATCTGCCGGAAGCACCCAGGCGTAATGGCCGTCACCCTCCGCGACCACGGCGTCCAGGGGGAGCAGGAGGGCGTCATCCTTAACCCATTCCGCGATCTCGACGTCGGCGGTCATGCCGGAGCGGTAGACCTCGGGGACCGTGTCGGGTATGATGTTCACCCTGTACATGGTGACGTTGTTGATCGTTTCCGATTCGAATTCTATATGATCGACCCGCCCCTCCACCCGCACGTCGGGGTAGGCGTCGAGGGTAATGGCCGCGCGCTGGCCTTTCTTCACCCTCCCGATGTCGGTTTCATCGACTTCCGCCTTGACTATCAGGCGATCGGAGAGCACCAGGATCGCCGTCGCGGTCGATACGGACTGCCCCGGTTCGATGTCCCGGGCGATGACCGTGCCGTGTATCGGGGCGACGATCGGGATCTCCTTGATCACTCCCTCCCAGTACCTCACCGATGCGGCTCCCTGAGAGCGTGCGGCGTCGATCAGGGCGGCCCGCTCGGTCGAACTCATCCAGCCCATTACCTGTCCGGTGCGCACCTTCTGGCCCTCCTGGACCAGGACACGCTCCATCCTCCCGTTGATCTGCGGCGTGATCTCGAGGCGGTTGTAGGGGAGCACCGTGCCGGTCGCCGCGATGGTGATGCGGAGGGAGCCTCGGACGGGGGTCTCAATACGGGAGATGGCAACGCCGTTCTCACTGTCCCGGCTGATGACCAGGATGATAGCGGCTGCGGCCGCGACGGCGGCGGCAACAACGATGATAATGGTTTTTTTCTTATTGATCATACGCGAGGGTGCCTCCCCGGGCCTGGATCCACCGGGCCTCCGAGAGCGATCGCTCCGCCAGTGCTTCCAGGTAGCTCTTTTTTTTCTGTGAAAGGTCGTTTTCGATGATGATCCAGCTGTCGAAGGTCATCAGCCCGAGGGAGTACTGGGCCTCGGAAATTTTCGCGCGCTCCACCGCCGCATCAAGGAATTTTCGCTGAACGTCCACGCTACCGATGGCGTTGCGCCAGTCTTTCCAGGCCTGTTCCAGGGTCAGCAGCACTTTCTGACGGGCCTCCATCTCGTCGGCCCTGAGTTTTCTCGTCTGGGACTGCGCCCTCGCCAGGTTGTAATAGGTGCTGCCCCCGGTGAAGAGGGGCATGGTCGCCTCGATACCTGCGGAGTAGTTGATGGAACCCGTCCTGTTGACGCTGCTCCTGCCGTCATCGCGTGAAACGGACCTGTCGGCGCTGCCGGTCACGCTGATAACCGGCAGGAATCCGGCGATCTTCGCGTTTTCAGCGTGGCGAGCCGATTCGCTCCGGCTCTTCGCCTGGAGTACGCCCGGGTGCGCCGCCGCCACCTCGTCCAGGTCCGGTTTCTGTTCGCTTCCGGCTGTGGCGGCTGCGAGGGTCCCCTCGGCGCGAATATCGACATTCGCGGCGACGCCCATCTGCTTCAGGAGGCTTCTCTGCGCCACCGCGATATCGCGCCGGGCCTGCGCCAGGTCTTTCCGCGCGATGGCCAGGCACGCATCGGCGTACAGCAGGAA
>CAZKPR010000103.1:6618-13310 GCA_964554685.1 uncultured Leptospirales bacterium
GGCCCGGAAGCGCATGGTTACCAGGGCGAGGTTTTTTCTGCTCCTTTCCGCGATCTCATTCAGTATAGTGATTTTCTCCTGCGCCTTCAGAAGATCGATGAAGGCAGCCCTGAGCTCCAGCCTGATCCGGGCAGAGGTGAGGGCGTGGTCGTACCGGGAGCTGTCCAGGAGGCTCGTCGCGGACCTGATGTCGTATATCGTTTTCATGCTGTCGAAGACAAGCTGCTTTCCCCTGACGCCGTACGAAAGTGAGGCGCTCCTGCTGACCGAGTCGGTGGCCTTCAGGTCGCTCAGCAGGGTGGATTCCAGCTCTGCGATCGATTGCATGCCGCTCAACTTCACCTTCTCCAGGTCGCTCCGGCTCTCCCTCCTGGAGACGTCCATGCCCAGGGACGCGCTGATCTGGGGCAGGTAGGAGCTCCGGGCGATCCCGATGTCGGCCCTGCCCTGCTGGATCACCTCCCGGGAGGACCGGAGCTCGGGATTGTTCGACGCTGCGTGAGCGACGCATTCATCCCATGTGTAGGGCTCCGCTGCGCGCGCCGGGCGTGATGCCGCCGGTACCATCAGAATCATCATCGCAATTATAATGAGTATACCGTTCATACCACGACCATCCGATATCTGAAGAGACTGACCACCCATGCGTGCCCGCGCCAGGCGCCGAAACCGCTCCTTCTTTTCCATGCATCGGGAGCCTGTCCGCTCTGATAATTGCCGGCATGCTGACGATACACACGCATCACGCAATTGCGCATGTCAACAATAAATGCTGGCGATGAATCAGGTAAGACCCTCGATCCCGGTGAAAGGTTCCGGGATACGCGGTGAATAATGCGGCCCCAGGGTGAGTTTCCCGGCGCGGGTGGCGCAAAAAAAATTGAATAGCCCCTGAAATATTTTGTGCGATCAATCCCGCGTTCGTTGCTCATTAATGCGGGGCTCCGACCGGGGCTCGCCCATCCATGTGCGCGGTTTAGAGAATCAGGCCAGGTGACGGGATTGTTTCTATGAATCTGGTCCCGTGACATGCAATCGTATCATATCCGGATGGATAATCTCGCTGGAGGGATCGTGAAATGAAAAGAAAGATTTTATCGGCGGTATTACTGCTCTGCGCGGGAGGCGTCTTCTCCTGCGGGGGAAACGCCGGAAGTCGTGAGGATCCGATATCACTCGTGGTGACCAAGGCAGAGGTGCCGGAGGATGAGGGGGAGATCGGGATGAATGACGCGCTTCCGGATGCCCCCGCGGGACTCCACCCGATTTTCTCCATGACACCCGGGAGCGTGATATCCTGGACCGCGGCGGGCTCCTGCGTCGACGCCACGGGTGAGTCCATCACGAGCGACTGGGACGGTGACGGCGTGCCGAACGAACGCGAGATCGCCCTGGGGACCAACCCCCGCGTGACGGACCATCCCCGAATTTCCGTGCGCACGGGTCATCCCGTTATCATGGAGCTTGCCTACAGCAGGTCAGGCGAGACGAGGGTCCACTCCGAGACGATCGGGGAAGAGAACACGAGGTCAACCAGGACCCAGAACATGGACGAGACGCATTACGCCAAGCTCAACCAGAAGACCACGCCCTACGTGGTCAAGGCGAGCGAATGCGACGCGGGGAGCAGCGCCAATTCCTACGGGTATGCCAATTCCGACGAGATCTCCATGAACAGCAGCTTCAATTTCGCGGTTTTCGAGCTCTTTAAGATGGGGGCGGGGCTGGGACTTACGCAGAAAACGAGCCGGAGCGAGAACTGGAGCTTTTCCAACAGCTTTAACCGATCCTCCATGAGCGAAAAGACCGTGTTCGACGACGTCAACTACCGGGACAACATGGACGCCTCGGGGATGGAGCTCAGGGACTCGAAGATCATCGAGATGGAAAGCCGCTTCCGGACGAGTGAGATCGCGCATGACACCGTCACCTGGGGGCCCGAGGCGGGGGTGGTCCGCGCAGCCATTTATTTCAGGAACGAATCGGTCGCGATGCCGGTGAAACTCTCGAACGTGATATGCACCCTTCTCTTCAAGCTGCCGGGGGGGCGCCTCGAGGCGATCACGAACTTCCGGCTCGAGTTCGACGGCGGCCGTCCCTTCGAGGTGGAGATAGGGGGCGGCGAAGAGACGCCCCCCTATGCCGTGGTGGTAGAGGGGATCAATTCCGAGAAAGTGAGACAGGCCCTCAAGAACGGGCACCTTCCCGTCATATCAATTTTCTCCTGTGACATGACCCTGGTCGACGATTCTTCCTACCGACCGGGGGTGCGCAACCTGAAGCAGGTCGAGGAGGGTGCGAAGGGCCGTACCGCGGTCATCAAGCTCACCGCCCCCGGGAGGAGGGACATCCATCGCGTCGTCGCCTTCGACGAGGAGGAGGGGGGCGACCTCTCGCCGGGGATCTCCCTCAAGAAGGCGCTCTTCAATATTCTACGCTCCCCCCTTAAGGGAGGAGAGCGGTGGGAACAGGACGCGCAGAACCGGGTACTCACGGTACGGAAGGATGGGCTCTGGTGGCACACCGCCTACGAAGGGGACATCTGGAGCGGCGGACACGAATACCTCTACGGGGATAACAGGACCGGGAACGAGTGGGACTACTTCGCCACCGAGGTGAAGACCTATACCGACGAATTCAACACCCTCCGCCGCCTGGAGACCATCAAGCGCATCGGAAATGAACGCGACCCGTTCGGAAACTACGTCAACCAGAACTACAATCCCTTCAGCAGGAACGACAACCCGGGTTATGACGAGAACGAGTCCCTTCCCGAGGGTGAGCTTCTGAAAACGAAGTACTGGGTCATACTCCACAACGGGAAATACTTCGAAGGCGACATCAACGACCCGGTATGGCCGGGGGACCGGTATGAGATAATCCTGTATAACATGCAGGATTTCATTACCCACATGGAGCATTACGTGTATACTCCACTCCAGAGCCGGGAGTTGATCAGGTTTGACACCCGCTGGAACGCCCTGGTCAACGACTCCCACGAGATGGCCCGGGCGGTGCGTCTGGGAAGCGTCCGTCGCGGGGAAGTGGTGCGCCTTGACGTCCACCTGAAAGAATCACGGTTCCTCTTCGACCCATCACTGGATCCTTCCCCTTCAGGGGGAGTGCCCCAGTCCCTGGACCTGTCCTCCCGGGAAAGCCCCCTGGCATGGTGGGATTTTCGCTATACACTCGAGCCTGAGGCAAAGGAGACGAACGGCATACCCGAGAGCTTCTCTCACGCCGCCGAGGGAGGCGTGAACTCGATCCGGGTACATATCAACGAGTCGCGGTTCGCCCGGTACTACATCATCGACATTGATGGCGGTTCCGCCCAGGGGCCTGACTCGCGGAACATAATGGTGACCGCGGAGGAACTGAAGCAGGCGAACGGCGACGTATATCTCCACGGGAAAACAACCGACGGGGATGGAAATGAAATGGGAAGGATCAGCGAAGGGCGCTACACCGTTTCGGTTATCGCCCATGGAGAGAATTACGGGTGCCCCGTGAAGACCCCCAGCGCTGCGAATGGCCTCGCTGACGCCGTGGTCATGGTCACGGACGCAACGACACGCGAACCGTCGAATGGATTCAGCTTCAGCGTGATGAGCCTCTACCGGGAGAAACTCTTCGTGAGGATATCCCCCCTGCCCAACACCGAGTATTTCCTGATACGGTGCTTTGGCCCCATGAATTACGGGGGAGCGGACTCCCCCGTGAAGGAGGTCCGGGGCCACGCGGGGCTGAATGTCATCGGGATTGATCATCCCTTCGCGGGAATGGAGGAGGCGCGGGACCCCGGGGTGTATGAGGTAAGGGTTTACGCAGTTAACGAGAACTGCCTTGACCGGGGGGCTGAACGAGAATCCTCCCTGGCGAGGACCGAGGCGGCGGGTGGTCCGGTCTACGTCAACGTGGAGTACGATTCCTACCGGTACCAGCGGGAGGTGGCTCCCAGGCGATGGGTTCCCGAATCAGAGGTTGACACTGACGCCGCGGCGCCGATACGTTCTTTTGGCCTCAACGCGATCGATCTCGAGGTGAACTTCAACGAGGGTTCCGGGTGGTGGCGCCTGAAACTTGCGAACGACGACCGTGGCGCCGGGGGACGGGAGATTGAATGCCGCTTCACGAGCATCATCGAGAACTACCGGGGACAGCACTTCGTGATCCATTTTACTCCACCAGCCGGGGCGTCGAACCAGTTCCACAACGTCTTCAGGAGCAGCGATGACGAGGTCGACATCTATATCCGCACAGTTGCGGAGAAGCGCTACAGGGATACATTCTGGATGAAGAACCTTTCATCTGACCGCGCCTTCGGCGCGAATAGGAACTGCGTCATCACGGGGCCGGCGGTAAGCGATTTCGCGTCCTACTGGCAGGGCCTCGATGAAACCGACGCCTCCCGATTCGAGGAAACGATAGGGCGCTGGAGGACCCCGTCGCCACTGGGCTGCGGCGGCGGTGCCCCGTCCCTGGTTGAGCCGGTGGAAAGCAATGCCGCCTACTTCTTTTCCCCCCTCGAGCAGAGAAAGTACCTCCTGAGCACGATGATCGCTGAGCCGGACAGCCTGGTGGAAACCAGGCCGACAAGGCTTGACCTGCCTTCCTTCAGCGCGGTTCCCGGTCCACGGTGCATCTACCTGAACGGCATTGTATCGCGCTACGCGGATTCCTTCGAGGTATGGTGGCGCAAGTTCGACCGCACCGCATCCTACGGGTCGTCCCTGACGCTTGAAGGGGTAATGTGGGACGCCGAGGCCGGTGCGCCGGTTTCCTCCGATGCGAGCAACTGGAACATGGTGATGGCCTATCCGGACGAGGCGGGAAACTGCGCCACGGTGCTTCCCGATTGCGAGGCGAACCAGTACTACGCTGTCGCAGTGGTGGGCAAAAACGGCGCCCTCAACGGGACAAGCGACGTAAGATTCGCTTTCGACAGGAACGGCTCGGGCGACAATATACGTTTTATAATGCCCTATCCTTCGTCACCGCCCGACGCAGCCCCGGGGCTCCAGGCGCGCGTGGAGGGAAGGTCAGTTGTCATCGAGGTCGCGCCCGTGGGGGATGAGTGCCGCTACCTTCTTGAATGGAAGGAGTCGTGCGACAACATATGGTCGGACCACGATACGTACGATGGGACGGGAGAAAGCCTGGCCTGGAACGGCGCCCGCTACACGGTACAGGACCTGAACCCGCGCAGCCTCTATACCGTGAGGGCACGCGCCGTGACGCTCAACAACCTCGCCGGACCCGCGGTGGAATGCCAGGTTGAAACAGGGATAGAGGGGGGATTGCAGTACTACTTTGACTGGGACCGTCCGCCGATAGTCGGCACCCTTCCGGGTCAGTCGATGTCAAACACCCTGGATGCGGCCCTTCTCTGCTCCGTTGACGAGATGCCGGAAGGCACGGCCTACTGCCTGCTTAAGGGATACGTGACGTGTAATTACTTCGAGGGGTGGTTTTTCCCGGGAATCCAGAGGAAGCGGTATTCTTTCGATCTGAGGTTGACGCCTGATAATCCGGAGGTCGAACTGGTTCGCTTAAATCCCGTTTCGGCATGGCTGGGAATATTCCACCTGTTATCGTACAGGAATTTCATCGTTGACGGGAGCATACGGGCCTACAACGTCCATGGTGTTGACATCACTCCCGTGGATCCGGAACGGGGGACGGTGCATGATCGGCTGAATTGGTCGTACCAGCCCTGCCCGCAGCCAGTGGGCTGGTAAATGGAGGGCGCGCCGATATCCGCCTCGGCTGGGGGATCGGCGCGCCGGTGCGTTATCCCGCGAACACCCGGTAGACACCAAAATAGAGGATAATGACGATGAGGATGACCGGCGCGACAAACCTGATTGACAGAGCCCAGATCCTCCTGACGGGGCCGATTGCCGTATCTCCATCGAGCTCGTGCATGGTTCTGTCGAGGCCGTATTTCCAGCCGAGGCAGACGGCGATCAGGAAACCGCCGACAGGGAGCATGTAGACAGAGGTCAGCCGGTCCATGAAGTCGAAGAAGTTCAGGCCAAAAAATACCGTGACCTTGCTCATGGCACCGAAGGATAGCGCTGCGGGTATGCCCAGGACGCAGATCGCGGTTCCGAAGATGAGGACGGCTTTTTTCCTGCTCCATCCCCTCTCGTCAGTCCCGTAGGCCACCACCACCTCGACGAGAGATATCGCGGACGAAAGCGCGGCGATGAAGAGAAGGGTGAAAAAGAGGAAGGCGAAAATCGACCCGTAGGCCATGCGTGAAAAAACGACCGGCAGGATGTTGAAGGTGAGGCCGGGTCCGAGCTCGGGCGTCATGCCGAAGGCGAACACCGCGGGAAAGATGGCAAGGCCCGCGAGGAAGGCCGCCAGGGTGTCGAGTCCCACGATCTGAAGCGTCGAGGTGAGTATCCTGTCGTTTTTCGAAAGGTAACTGCCGTAGGTGATCATTGCACCCATTCCCAGGCTGAGGCTGAAAAAGCACTGGCCCAGCGCCTCGATTACCACCTTGGCGTTAATTTTTGAAAAGTCGGGATTCAGATAGAACTGTAGTCCCTCGCCGGCCCCGGGGAGGGTGAGGGCGCGTACGATCAGGATGAGCAGGATAACGAAAAGGAGGGGCATGAGGATCTTGGTATATCGCTCGATACCCTTCGCGATACCCCTTAACACCACAAACATGTTTCCCGCAA
>CAZKPR010000104.1:0-13232 GCA_964554685.1 uncultured Leptospirales bacterium
TTTTCAAAAAATCAGCCCCGGGAGGGCCTCCCGGCCATTGCCAATAATTACTTGACAGCGTATGGTGAGCGAATTATGTCATAGGCTACGGAAGGCGGAAACAGCCCCGGGGGACGGACCGAATCTCCCGATCTCAACCCGGGCCATGTTGCCTCGCCGCCGGAACAAACATACAGAGATCGGCGCCGACATGAACGCGGCAACCATCCCGTGACAACGGCACCTTACCTTGAATTAAGCAAGCGGGTATATCATGAGAGAGAACAGGCTGCTGTATAACGCGTATCAGGTCTATAAATACCTCGTCTTCTTCCCCCTCCTGGGGATGGGGACCACCTTCATCTTTTTAATAATTTTCAGCTTTCTCTTCATCGCGAGCCAGAGATTCGTCCAGATCGCGGGCATTGTCTGGGCGCGCTTCAACAGCTTCATCACCCCCATGTTCGTGACGGTGAGGGGAGCCGAAAACATTGACCGGAAACAGTCCTACGTCATCGTCGCGAACCACCAGAGCCAGTACGACATCTTCGTTATCTACGGCTGGCTTCCCATCGATTTCAGATGGGTCATGAAAATTGAGCTCCGGAAGGTCCCGATACTCGGTTACTACTGCTACAAGGCCGGGCACATCTTCATCGACCGCTCGAACCACGAGTCAGCGGTCCGCACCATCAACGAGGCAAAGGCGAGAATCACGAACGGCACCTCCGTTCTCTTCTTCCCGGAAGGGACCAGGAGCGAAACGGGACAGCTGATCGAGTTCAAGAAGGGCGCCTTCAAGTTCGCCCTCGACATGGGACTCCCCGTCCTGCCCATCACGATTGTGGGCACCCGTGACATTCTTCCCGACAATTCCATCGGCCTCTTCCCCGGCAACGCCAGGATGATAATCCACAGGCCCATTGAGATCGGGGAGTACTCGATAGACTCGATCGACAGCCTTATCGCCCGCACGAAGGAGGCGATACAGGCCGGCCTGGAAGGGCGCACCGGCTGATGCCGCAGATGCGCGACAGGATCGGCCATGCCGTCACGGGCGCCCGGGCACTCCTGTCCGGCTCCGCCTGCGAATACGCCGAGGTGCGCCTGGTGTCGAGCCGGGGGGTGTCCCTCTCCCTCGCGGGGGACGAGGTCGAGACCTTCAGCTCCGGCGACACCGTGGGAGGCTCCGTGCGGGTGCTGAAAGACGGGGCCTGGGGTTTCGTCTCTTTCAACGACATCGCGGGCATCGAGGGGCATTTCACGCGGGCCCTTGACCTCGCCGCGTCGATCAGGCCCCCGGTGAAAACGAAGATCCGTTGCGCCGGGCCCATGCGCGGCCATTTCACCACGCCATGCGCCGAGGATTTCGACGGCGTTTCCCTGGGTGAAAAATTCGACCTGATACAATCCTACAACCGCATTTTAAAAAACTCCCGGAGCATACAGACCACGCGGGCGGTCTACCAGGACACCCGGTCATACTACGCCTACCTCAACACCGAGGGTTCGGAGGCCACCTACGACAGGGCCTACTGCGGCGTCACCCTCTCCTCCGTGGGCAGGGACGGTTCCCGGATCCAGCCGTACGGGGAATCCATCTCGGGTCACGGAGGCTTCGAGCTGGCGAGGGGCCGGGAAACCGCGGCCGAAGAAGTTGCCAGGCGCGCCGTCGACCTCCTCTCGGCGGAATCCGTGCCGGGGGGGACCTACCGCGTCGTGACGGACCAGAAACTCGCGGGGGTCTTCATCCACGAGGCCTTCGGTCACCTCTCCGAGGCCGATTTCGTCTATGAAAACGAGGGGCTCCGCGCCATCATGGTGATCGGCCGCGCCTTCGGCCCCCCGGAGCTGAACGTGGTCGACACCGGGGCCCTCCCGGGGCTGGCGGGTCACATCCCCTTTGACGACGAGGGAGTTCCCCCGGGGGAGACCAGGCTCATCACGAATGGGCTCCTGAGCGGGCGGCTTCATTCCCGGGAGACCGCGGAAAAGATGGACGAGGTACCCACGGGAAACGCCAGGGCCATCGGTGTCATGCTGCAGCCGATAGTGAGAATGACCAACACCTACATCGAAAACGGCGCCCATGACCGGGACGCCATCCTCGACTCCGCCGGCAACGGGATTTACGCCGCGGGAGTCATCGGGGGCCAGACCAACCTTGAGATGTTCACCTTCACCTCCGGCTTCGGTTACGAGATAAAGAAGGGGAAGCGGGGAAAGATGTACCGGGACATCGTGCTCTCCGGCAACGTCTTCACCACCCTGGGTGCCATTGAAAAGATCGGCAATGACCGCGTCATGTACGGCGGACTCGGCGGCTGCGGGAAGGGAGGGCAGGGTCCCCTCCCCGTCTCATTCGGGGGCCCCCATCTCCTCATAAGGGACGTGCTGATCGGAGGCACCCGGTGATAGAACGGATACGGCGCGCCCTGGAGAAAAAGACCCGCTGGTTCGACATTATCGAAACCCGCGGTTCCGCCACACCCCTTACCTTCGCCAACAACCGGTTCCACTCCATCACCGGTCGGCACAACCGCGGCTTCGGCGTCAGGGTCAACGTCGAAGGGAAAACGGGATTCTCCTTCACCAACGATCCCGCCATGCTCGGGGAGACCGCCGACCGCGCCGTCGCCCTCGCGGCCTACGGCGAGGCCGAGGACTTTGACCTTCCCTCCTCCGCCATCACGGGCTTCGAGCCGTACCGCGGGGAGATCGCGGCATTCGACACCGGCGGGGAGATCGCCGCGGCGGAAGAGGCCATCGCGTCCCTCCGGGACCGCCTCCCGGGCGCGGTCGTGGACGCCTCGATATCCGCTTCGGAGGGCTCGATACGTATCTGCAACTCCGAGGGGCTCGACGCGTCGTACCGCACCAGCCGCTACTCCGTGCACCTGTCGGTGACCCTGACCCTCGAGGGGGGCACGCGCCTCGATGCCTCGGAGAGCGCGTCGCACCTCGCCCCGGAACAATACGGGGACCTCGTGGAGAAACTGTCCCGAAAAATCGAGAGCGCCATGCACACGCGGCGACTTGAAAGCGGCAGGGTGCCGGTCATCATGACCCCCCGGGCCGTCGCCCCGCTGGTCGGCATCGTCGTCGCGGGCCTGAACGGCCGCGCGGTCTGGAGAGGAATATCCCCCTTCGCGGACAAGCTGGGCCAGGTCCTTTTCAGCGAGGATTTCTCGCTCCTGGATGACCCCTATCTTGACGACTCGCCCCACGGCTATCCCTTTGACGACGAGGGAGTGACGGCAGCGCGGAAGCATCTCGTCAGGGCGGGACGCGTCGAGACATTTCTCACGGACCTTGCCCACGCCAGGAAGCTGGGCCTCCCCCCGGGGGGAAACGGCACGCGCGGCTACTCGTCGCTTCCTCACCCCTCGTCCAGCAACGTCGTCATAGAGGCGGGAAGCGCCAACCGCGATGAAATCATGCGCGGCATCTCCGGCGGGGTGCTGGTTGAGCGCTTCATCGGCCTCGGCCAGTCGAATACCCTTACCGGCGATTTCTCGGGAAGCCTGGAGCTGGCCTACCTGGTGGAAGGAGGCGAAATCGCGGGCCGCGTCAAGGACTGCATGCTCTCGGACAATATCTTCACGCTCCTGGCGGGAGACATCATCGTAAGCGCCGAGCGGGAGCGCGTCGGGTCGGTACTGGCCCCATGGATACTATTTCCCGCCGTTTCGTTCACCGGTTGAGGCGCGCGTCTGAATCGACGGCATGACCATTATCACGCGGCCACGGTGCCGCACCGGAGATCCTGACATGAGAAAACTGAAGCCACGGGCAAATAATCCCGGGACCCCGCCGGTCATCGCCGCAGGCGGCCTTCTCCTCGCAGTCTTCATGATCCTCCTTCTCCCGGGGCCGCCCCTGCGCGGGGAACCATTCGAAACGCGGACGTACACCACGCGCCCCCGGATAGGCCTTGTCCTGAGCGGGGGCGGCGCCAAGGGCATCGCCCATATCGGCGTCCTCAGGGTGATCGAGGAATCGGGCCTCAAGGTCGACTACATCACCGGCACCAGCATGGGGAGCATCGTCGGCGGCCTCTACGCCTCGGGGTACGACGCGTCCAAGCTGGAATCGCTTGTCCTATCGATGGACTGGGACGACGTCCTTGCGGAGTACGTGTCCCGGAGGAGCGTGTCCATCGATGAAAAGGGGGAACATGACAAGTACATCGGCTCATTCCAGATCAGCCGGAAGGGACTCAAGCTCCCCACGGGGTACAAGCGGGGGCAGAAGCTCACCTCCATCCTTTCGCTCCTGACGCTTCCCGTCCACCATATTGACGATTTCAACGAATTACCGGTGCCCTTTCGCTGCATCGCCACCGATATCGTGACGGGGGAGGCCTTCGTCATCACGCGGGGGAGCCTCTCCGAGGCCCTCAGGGCCAGCATGGCGATACCCTCGATCTTCACGCCCATCGAGATCGACGGGCGGCTCCTGGTCGACGGCGGCGTGGTGCGGAACCTTCCTGTTTCGGACGCCCGGGACATGGGCGCGGATATCGTCATCGCCGTGGACGTGGGCGCGCCACTCTACAAGAAGGAGGAGCTGAAATCCCTCGCCGAGATCATGGACCAGTCCGTCAGTTTCCTCGGGGCGCGTTCCACGCAAGAACAGCGCAAGCTCGCGGACATTCTCCTCACCCCCGACATCAGGGGATTCAGTTCCTCGGATTTCAAGCGCGGGAGGGAACTTGTGGACCTGGGAGAAAAAACCGCGCGCCCCCTGCTCCCGGTTTTCCAGGACCTGGCAGAACTCCAGGCGAAATTTCCCCCCCGGGACCGGGAATCACCCCCTCCACGCGACGTTAACAGGCTGCGCATCACATCCGTGGAGATCCTGGGGCTGAAGCGGGTTTCGCGCAACCTCGTGATGGGCAGGCTCCTTCTGAGCCCCCCCGTGAACATCACGCCTATCCGCCTCGAGGAGGCGGTCGCCCGGGTCTACGCGAGCGGCTTCTTCGAGCGCGTCACCTACCGGATCGAGCCCGAGGGAGAGGGGAACTCGAAGCTTATCCTGAACGTCAGCGAGACCACGGGCATCTTCCTCAAGCTCGGGATCAGCTATGACTCCGACATGAACGCCGCCATCATGGGCAACATCACCATGCGCAACCTGGCGGGCCAGGGGTCCTCGATCGCCATCGACGCCAGGCTGAGCGAGTTCCCCGGCGCGCGCGCCTCCTACTTCATATACACGGGGCTCAGGAAGCCGGGCCTCGGCATTGGCATTGAGACGCACTATGACAAGTTCCTCATCTTCACCTACCGGGGGGGCTATCTCCAGTCGAGCTACGACTATCAGAATTACGGGGCGGACCTCATCCTCCAGGCCATCATATTCAATTCCTTCTCCCTCGGGGCGGCGGTTGAAAAAGACCTGACCGCCATCAGGGCACAGATCGCGCCGAACGACCCGGCGAAAAAAAACGTCGAAGCGCTCAATTACTACGCCTTCCTCAAGTTCGACAACCTGGACCGGACCTTTTACCCCCGGTCGGGGCTCCAGATCTACGGCGAGGCAAAGCTGATCTCGGACGACCTCCCCATGATGAAGAAAACCACGAAGTACCGACCCTTCTGGAAGTATTCGGCCACCATAAAGGGATACATTCCCTTTCATCGCCGCTTCAGCATGTTCATCGGCCTGAACGGCGGGTTCATACACTCCCGCGAGCCCTACTATGTCCAGTACGAAGTCCTCACGGGCTGGGGCATCTATCGGAAGAGGATTCCCTTCATCTACGAGAATTACACGGGGGGGCTGAACCGCTACATGGGGGGATGCACGCCCTTCACGGGACTCAACTTCATGCAGATATCAGGGAAGCACATGATCACGGCGGATATCGGATTCCAGATCGAGCCCATCTCCGACTTCTATATCGTGCCGCGGGGGAGCGTGGGCAGGGTCAAGGACAGGTTCATGGACCTCTTCAAAAAAAGGATACTGGTGATCGACTCGCTGTACGGCCAGTACATCCCGCGCTACCTGAACGTGAAGAATGACATCATCTACGGCTACGGGCTCACCCTGGGCTACAACTCGATCATCGGCCCCCTGGAACTTTCACTGATGCGGGGAAGCGAATCGAACCGCTTTCTCTTCCACGCCAGCATCGGCTACAGGATGTAGCACCCTCAGAAATAGAGCATGACGGTAAGGGCCAGGGCGAGGGCCACCAGGAGGGCCACGCCCATGGCCCAGGTCCGCGGCCATGCCTCGTCGCGCCTGACCCCCTCCAGCACGATCAGCTGCACGAGGAGAAAGGGGAGCGTGAGCAGGAACAGGTACAGAAGTGCTATCCCCCATTCATCACCCAGCCCGATGAAGTAGAAGGGTACCATGGCCAGGGAGACCAGGAGTACGGCCCGGTGAAACGTCCAGAGGGCCCCACCCGGGTGCCCGGGAGGCCGGTCCCTCCGGAGTCGGAGGTATCCCCACAGAGACCCCACCGCCCCCTCGGCGAAGAGCGCCCCGGCGCAGACCAGGCCGAGGACCTGCCCGGCGTGGGGAGTCACGCTGTCGAAAAGGTACTGGATCCTGGGGATGAAACCCACGATCATGCCGCTGAGCGCGGCGGAGATCGCGCGCCAGGCCGCGGCAAAGGCCTCGAGGGAGGGGCCCGGGGCGGTTTTCACGAAGGAGAGGACGAGGCACGACAGAATGATGAGAATCGCCGCCAGGTAAAAAGCCGCCTCGTACCCGGTGAAGAGGTCATAGCCGCGGAACACCTGGACCTTCCCGTCGGAACAGCCGGTCACGGTCACGTAGGGGAGCATGAAGGAACCGATGAACCCCAGATAGATGGCCCGGAGGGCCCATGGCCTTATCCTGGAAAAAACTCGCCGCACGTCGCCGGAATTTCTCATTCAGCACCCCCTCACGCCCGTTCACCGGGCGTACAGAATATCGCTCACGAGGCCGAACACGGGATCGGCGATCAGATCCCGGGAAGATCCCCCGCTCTTCAGTTTCCAGTCAGTGACGCCGGCCAGGGCGAAGACCCTGCGGAGCCGTTCAACGGGGAAGGCGGAGGCCTGACGCCTGAAATCGTCCCTCCCCTTTCGGAAGACGCCGGCCCGGTTCATCGCCTCCTCCGGCGGAAGCCCCCGGACCAGGCCGGCGTGATAGCGCTCCAGCATATCGGCCTGCCTGAGTATGAGGTAGAGAACCCTGAGCCCCGGGGTCCCGTCCTCGAAGACCTTCCGGTACAGACCCATCGCGCGGGCCTCTCCCTTGAAAAGCGCGTCGATGAAGTCGAAGACAGAGGCGTCCTTGACGTCATCGATGAAATTCAGAATGGTATCGGGCGCCACGGGACCGGTCTCGCCTGAAAATCGAATCATGTCGATGGCGTCGTCGATCTTCTTGATGTCGCTCCCGGTACGCTCCACCAGGAGGTCGACGGCGCGGTCCTCCAGCGCGAGGCCGAGCTTTTGAATGCTCGCGGCGATATAGGCGTAGATGTCGTTTTCAAAATAACGCCAGAACTGTACCACCTTGAAGCTCCCCAGGGCGGCTTCCATGAAGGGCGGCGGCCTGTTCTCCCGGGAGGTGAGGATGAGAAGGGTCGAATCGGGAAGGTTTTCCAGGAGATGGTCGAATTCCCCGTGGCGCTTGCCGCGCCCCAGGCTCTCGACATGGTACATGACGCATACGCGGCGCGATGAGAACATGGGGGGGGACAGGGCGAAATCAACGGCGGCGGGGAAATCCCCGTTCTCGACGTGGAAGCGCCCCGTGGCATGGGCGCGCTCGGCGGGGTCGTCGAAGGCCATGACGATGATCCTGTTGACGCACTTCTCCTTCTCCCCCTCCTCCTCCCCCAGGAAAAGGTAACGTCCCTCGAGGCGGTCGCCGTCCAGCTCGCGCCGGAACTGTTTCGCGTTGGGATACCGTACCATGCTATTTACCTTTTTCTTCGGGGGTCATCCTTTCGGTATACCATCCCGTGATGGTCTTCGAGGCGATCCGCTTCGCCAGCTCATCGAGGACATACTCCCTCGCGCGGCTCTCGACCTCGATGGGGGGCGTGAGATCCGAAAATAACCTGAAGGCCTGGATGTCCCTTTCGAAAAAAATCGTTCGTTCACGCCTGAGGTCCCCGAGCCGCACGTCGGCGGTGACCCAGACACGCTTGCGCAGGGCCCTTCCGATCTCGTCGTACTCCATACCCTCGATCCTGTACCTGCTTATGCGGATGTCGAGACGCAGGTCGGGGGCTTCATCTTCTCTCACCACGCCGAGCCTTCCGTCAAGGTTTATAGCCCTCCGCACGCCGTCGAGAAGGAATGGCCCCAGGGGCTCGAGGCCGGGAACCGATTCGGGAGGTGGGATGAAGATGCGGTTCGCGATCCTGGGGACAACGGGTTCGCCCTCGAATTCCCGGATGATCTTGCCCGCCATCGTCCCATCTTCACGGAGGTCAGAAACGCATCCCCAGGCGGCGGCGAGGAGAATAAGCGCGATGCCCCTTCCTTTCATGGTGTGCACATGGTGCCGGGGATCGACGAAAAAAGCAATTGATTAATAGGGCCGACGAGGCGCTTTTTTTACACCACTTGTTTTTTTCCGGGGCGGGGATAAATTCTGCTAAACTTGGCCCCACCCGCGGTCGATAATTTGAGTGATCATGTACACTCTAAAGGTCTTCCTTGTGAATTAAAGGGCGTCATAAGAAGACCTGGCGCAACAAATGGGATAGTTTTTCTATCCCATTTTTTTATTGTAGGGCAACCGGTGAGACCGGCGGTTACTTTAAAACCCTTATGGTTTCCGTGATTCCGTAGATCTTCTCGATGTATTCCCTGGCCGGGCGGTCCCACGAGTAGATCGACGCCTTCGCGTTCATCCGGGCCTTCCCTATGGTCTCGTCCGTGTGTTCACCGAAAAACCTCGCGGCCCTTTCCATGGCGTCGTAAAAGGCCCAGGAGTTGAAGTCGGAGAAAAGGAACCCGTTTCCCTCGATCCCGTCGTCCCGCACCCGCATCGGGAACACGGTATCCCTGAGGCCTCCCGTGGCGCGCGCCACCACGAGATTCCCCGCGGCAAACGCCTCGAGCTGCGAAATCCCCCCCGGCTCATGCATCGAGGGCATGAGGAAAAGATCCGTGGAAAGAAGGGGGACGGTAATATCCTGGAAGCCGATTGAAACGTCCACCATGCCGGGGTAGTATCCGCCGAGGAGGTAGAGGCCGTGGGCGATCTCCTCTCCCCTCCGGTCCCCCGATGACACCGCCCCGCCAATGATGCCCTGGAACTTCAGGTTTTTGAATATGCCCTCCGAGGCCTCGAGGAGGAGCTGGTATCCCTTCTGTTCGGATATCCGGTGTATGAAGGAAAAGATGACCATGTCGGGATCGACCGCGAGTCCCCGGCTGAACTGGAGCAGGAGCTTGTTCCTCATCCGCCACAGGCGCTCCCGCCGTTCAGGGTCCCCCGCTCGCTCCACCCCTTCGGGGCCGGCCAGCAGCTCGGGATATCGCTCCTCGATTTTTCTTCCCAGGACGTCGTCGGTCGCGACGTGTTCAATGAAGGCGGGGTAGTTTTTCTGGACGAAGCCTGATTCCTCGAAGCGCCTCCGCAGATTCGCGCCGAAATCTGCCCCGATGGCATTGCTTATCCCTATGACGCTGTGGAGGATGCGCTCCAGCCCGTCGCAGGCATACTCGATCTGGCGGGCGTAGGAGGGGCTCACGGTGATAACGCGGTCGGCGAACCTGATCCCGGAGGCCATGCAGTTGATCCGGTCTCCGTGGACCGGGTCGGTGAAGGAATCGGCGACCCATGTGGGGAGATTGAAAAAGTTGAAAAGATCGAATCCGTTTTCCCAGCGATGAAACGCGTCGAAGTACTGCCAGCCCCCGTTGTGAACCACGTGGAGGAACGTGTTCCTCCTGAAATTCTCGCTGTTAAAATAGTAATGGTCGCATTTCACCACTCCGTTGAAGATCCCGGCGTACGCGTCATTCGTGAAGGTATAGGTGGGCCTGAGATCGAAGACCCGGATGACCTCCACGCAGGCCCGGGCGAAGGCGACCCGCCTCCGGATTTTCTCCGACGAAGTGACCCCCCAGTATAGGCCATCGAAAAATTCGTAATGGTCCAGGAGATAATAGTCCACGCCGTCAACATCCGCGTGGTGGACCCCCACCTCGCACTCCTCCCCCATGAGCCAGAACCGGACGTTTTTGCCCGTGTACTCGAGGCCGTACCGCGACGCCGCCTCCTGCATCTTCGCCACCACCTTGGCGTCCCCGTGCCGGTAATAGCCGGAAATGACGCAGACCTTCTCGCCGAGATTCACCAGTTCCCGGGGCAGCTCGTAGACCACGTTGGCCAGGCCGCCGCTCTTGGAAAAGGGCTCCGCCTCGGCGGACATGAAGACGAGGGAGCCGCGCCGGTTGTGCTCGATCAGCGAGGCCCCGACGGCCGCCAGCACGGGGTCATCTTCCCGGGACATCCTCATGGAATGGTCAATTGCCGTGGCCCCGTCAAGGACGCCGTTCTTCACCAGGTAGAAGGCTCCGCGCTTCAGGCCGAGCTCCATGCGGGGGCGGTTCTCTTCCCAGAGGAGGGGCACGAGCTTTTCCCTGATAAAGCCGCAGGTTGTCTCGTAGGTGCCGCAGTGGGCGGCGAGCTCGGAATAGGCGAAGTTGCTGTCGATGTCGGCGACATTGGACATCTCGCAGAGACGCGTAAAGGAGGCACGGAGGAAATCATGGTAATGGGCGTCAAAATCGACGGGCTCGAGCTTCAGGAGCTTGATCCGCTCCGTGAAGGAGACCACGGTATTGACACGCGATTTCTTCAGCTCCCGCCCCGTGTAGTAATCGTAGTTGCCAGTGAGGTCGGAGTAAAGGGGGTCGGAAAGGCGGTAGCGTCCCTCGTCGGGGATCATCAGCGCGGGATTGTCGAACTGCAGGGAGGCGTTCTGGTTCAAATCGGCGAAATTGAACACGCCGATCCAAACACAGTCGCCGACGAACTTTGCCGCCGCGGCCACCATGGTGTTGTTCGCCCAGAGAAGGTAGCCCTTCCCCCGGTGCTCGCGGTGAAACCGGTACCATTCGCGGTAGAAGGCTTCCAGGCTCCTGTGGGCGGCGTACTCGAACTGGTTCCAGTTGACGAAGATGTTATCGAGATAGACCTTCCATCCCTCTCCCTCGGCGCTCCCCTCGTAATCGAGGATGGCGTTGCTCATGAAGCAGGTGATCCCCACGGCGGCGCGGAGCCCCCGGTGCCCGAAGGTGTTCAGGGCGCGCCGCTCGTCATGGTTCCCCAGGATACCCAGCATCTCCGTGCCCTCGGGAAGGGACGAGGGGAAGTAGTTGTCATACACGTGGTAGATCTCACGGACATCCGTGGTGCCGTGGATGATGTTTTCACAGATCTTGAAGAGCGACGAGTTGTAGGGAATGAGGCCCGTGCGGGTCAGGAACCGCTCGTGGCCCCAGTAGCATTCCGCGATGTTCAGAAAATAGTCCCGGTTCAGCTCCCTGAGTTTCTGCTGGACCCTGAGCATGAGATAGTAGTGTATCGGCACCGCGATCAGGTCGCGGCAGGCCGAATCGTAGTAGCCCGTGGTTATCAGGTGATCATCCTCACGGTCATTGACGATGATGCGCCCCTCCACCATCTCATCGGCGTCCCGCTTCCGGTCGTAGACGAAGGGGAAATTGTTCTTCTTCATCACGATGGGCACGGCGTGGGCCGAATCGAAACGGATGCCGTCGATGCCGAACTTCTCGATGAGCGTGGTGATTGATTCGGCGAGCCATTCCCACACCTCGAACATGCGGTAATTGAGGAGCCTGCCGTCGTTCCATGAACCGTAGCGCCCGTCCGTGGAGGCCCGGACCACCAGGCTGCCGCCGTCGTCGTAGGTCATCACGGAGTACTCGCCGGGGACCCGGTCGCTCGATCGGTTGACGTGGGGTATGATGTCGACGATGACGCGGATCCCCATGCCGTGGGCCTTCTCGATGAGCGCCCGGAACTCCTCCTCGCCGCCCAGGGAGGGCTCTATCTCCACCAGGCTCACGGGGGAAAAGGGCGAGGGAGACGTGGCGTTGGGCGCCCAGTCCTCGCGGTTCCGTCCGCGCCGCTGAACGCCGAGGAGGTAGATCGCCGTGACGTGGTAGTTCCTCCTGATCTCATCGAGGTGCTCCGCGACATCTGAGAACCGCCCGAGGCGTATCACCTCCCCGAACTCGTTGTAGACCAGGCCGGGATGGCCCCGGCCGTCCCGCCAGAAGGTCCGGGTGTGGCCGTGAATGTCGGTGAAGATCTCGAGGATTATCTCGCCCCGCACGTCGGGTATCGCGTTGACCCGCCCCGAAAGGCCGGGGAGGTTGACCCAGGTGGAACGGGTCCTCTTGCGCGACATGACGGTAAAATCGAAGTGACCGTATTCATCGAAGCGATACGAGGCGGCGTAGCGCTCACCCCCCTCGTGCTCCAGGGGTATTTCCGAGAAATCGATGTCCTCCTCGAGGGGCAGGGAGCCCTTCATGGCGCTCCGGTAGACCCGCAGGATGTAGGAGGCGGCCGGTCCCGGGATCTCGAAGGTGAAGCGATACTCGTCGCCGACGGCCACGTTGATGAAGCGGGTGGCCAGGGGGGCATCGAACTCCTTGGGGGAGAACACGCGTTCGAGGACCAGGTTCGCCCTGTCCCTCACCTCGTGGATGTCATGACCCGCCGCCGCGGTGAGAAGGCGGACGACCTGGCGGAGGGACTCCCCGTCGCCGGCCATCTTGTAGCGGCGCGCCAGCCTCTCGAGGGACTTCACCGCCTCCAGGTTGCGCTCGTAGTTGAAGTTGAGGGGGTCCCTGGGGATCCGCGCGTCGAGATCGCGGAGGTGCCGCTTCCTGGAGGCCTCGCTGAACCTGCGCACCCTCTTCTCGACGGGGACCTCGGGGACCTCCTCGATCTCGAACTGCTGGGCGTAGGCGATCACCCCCTCCACCAGGACATTGAGGGCGAAGGAGATCTCCGCGGGATACACCGTGGTGTGATGATAACCGGTCTGGATCGCCCGCTCCTCGATCATGAGGAGCAGCACGAACGCGCGGAAGAGGGTATCGCCCGATTTCTTCTGCTCCGCCGCGAGGGCGTCGAAGGTTTTCAGGCCGAGATAGATCGTGGGGATCTCCGCCCACAACGGCCCTGGCCCAAGTGGGACATGACCGTGGTATCCCTTGACACATTAAGTATCCTGGGGACGC
>CAZKPR010000105.1:0-13222 GCA_964554685.1 uncultured Leptospirales bacterium
GGCCTCCCCCCCCCCGGCCGGCCCCCCCCCCCCCCCGGCCCCCCCCCCCCCCCCCCCCCCCCCCCCCGCCAAGAAGGATCACCCGCCCCCGGTCCCTCCCATCGAGGGAGGGGTGGTCACCCCTTCCGCCGCTTCGCCTTCATCACGTTCTCCATGAAGTGATCAACCTGGGAAAGTATCCCCTCCTTCGGCACGATGCGCGTGTCCGAGAGATCGTAGTCGATGATGAGGACCGGCACCCCGACGTCGCGGCACTTCTCCCGCATGATGTTGTTCAGTGCCTGGGTGTTCTTGCACCCGATGTGCCCCGCCATCCAGAGCATGTCGATGTCGAAGCGCTTGATGATGTGGAACATGTCGTCGAAGTAGTTCTCCATGGGCCCCCGGGTATGGCGCGCCATGGGGCCGTTCATGATGTTGCGCCCGATGCCCCGGAGCATCGATTCCTCCGAGGAGGTGTCGATGAAGGGAATCCGGTTGAAGGTCATGCTGTCCATGATGCAGGAAACGCCGTAGCGCCTCTCGGCCCAGACGAAGAGGTCCAGGGCGTGGAGGGTCGGCGGGTTCCAGAGAAGGGTGCGGTACTTCTCATCCTCAAGCGCGGACACCCCCTGCTCGAGGTTCTCCTTCGCGAGGAGCGTGAGCTTCCGAAAGACCTCCGTGGCGCTTTTCAGCCCCGAGCAGACGTTGAAGAACCAGAGGTGGCCAAGGTAGACCGCCTCGGCGGCAAGGGGGGCCGGCCTGTGGGCGATCATCTCCCAGAGCTCGAGCTCGTACTCCACCATCCGGTTCCGCTCCTCGCACATCTCTTTCAGCCTGTCCCAGTCAATGCGCCCCGGGGTATGCTTCTCGAGCCAGGCGATCATGCGGCGCAGTTCCCCGGCGAAGTAGGCCTCGGCGCGCTCGTCCTTGAAGTGGTGCGGTATGTCCAGGCGGAAAGTGGGCGCGCCGGTCTTCTGTTCAACGTAGATGTAGGAGGTCATCCCGCCGTCGCAGGGGAGGTTCGAGGTCACGACGGCGCGCGCCGGGGGAAGACAGTCAGAGACGGTCATGCCGATGACCGCCTTGGGAAGGCTGCACACGTCCGGGGGCACCCCCTCGTTCTCCGCGGCGTCGATATACTCCTCCATGGCGTTGGCCTCGAGCATGGGAAGGAGGATCCCCAGGACCTCGGGCATCCAGGGCGAGAGGCCCATGGCGCGGAGGATCTCCGGCGGCACCATGTCCTCGTGGAGCACCAGGCGGTCCTGTCGGTGGTAGACCCCCTCGAGGAGGTCGATGATTTCCTTCGTGGTGGCGTGAATGATCATCGTCACGGCCTCCCGGTAGTTCCCGGTGCGGCCCTCCGTGAGCTTGCTGATGAGGCGGTTAACCTTGAGGAAATGGCGCATCCAGGGATAGCGGATCAGGTCCCTTATCATATCATAGGGCCCATGCTTCACCCCCATCCTGGCGATGTTGAGGAGATTGAAAAGTTTGAACTTCGATGTAAGGGCGATATCGGCAATATTCATCTTACTTCCCCATGCTCTCAATGAATGCCTGGATACGCGTGCGGAGCTGCCCCTCGCCGCTCTGGCGGTACTCCCGCTCGAGCCGGAGGACGGGGATCCCCTCCTCCCGGAGCCGCGCCGACAGGGCGGCCGACTCGACCCCCCAGGTGTCGCAGAACTTGATCGATTCGATCACCACCCCGTCGGCCCGGTATTCCCGGGCGAGCCGGGCGACGTACTCCGCCCGGGCGGCGAACTCCTCCATCATCCGGGGGCAGCGGCTCCCGTCGAGGACGCGCCGCGCCATGGCCGCGAAGGGCTCATCATCTTCATCCACGGTATCGAACCCGGGGAAGGAGCCGGTGCAGTAGCGGTCCGCTACCACCAGGGCGCCCTGGGACTCGATGATCTCCGTGTAGCCGGGGTCGTCGAGGCCCGTCCCGGTCACCAGGACGCGGGCCCGGTGCCCGTCCCTGCCGGGGGATTCCTTCGCGCGGTCGCGAAACTCCTCGACGAGGGGCCTCATGAGCTCGAAGGGCGCGGCCTGGGCCGCCATGATCAGGCGGTGGTACTCCGTCCCTGTGAAGGGCGGGGCGTCGGCCTTCCGCATCTCCCCGATCTCCCGGAGAAGCCGGTTCATTTCGTTCCGCGAGGCGATGGCCTTCCGTACGCTCTCGGTCCCCATGTCGACGCCGAAGGCACCCTCGAGGGCCGCGGCAAGTCGCCTGAGCTCCTCCACGGTCCACTCCAGGGCGGCCTCGCCCCGGCGGTGGGGCACGTCAAGGATGTGGCTGAATTCGGGCTTTGAAAGGTAATCCAGGTTGTCGTGGAGGCGGCGCAGGTGGTCGCAGCTCGCCACGAAGACGAAGCCGCGGAGAAAATCATACCGCCCGTCAAGGGCAAACTCGAGGAGGCTCCGGGTGTAGGAGCAGATCACGCTCGACAGGTAGATGTCCGCCATCTCCGTGCCCGCCACGCCGGGGGCGCGGAGCCGCACGGGGAAGAGCCTCCCCACGGAAAGAAGGGCCTCGGGAACCATGCTGCAGGCGTAGCCCACGGGGATCATCTCCCTTTCGAGGGCCTCTTCGACAAGGGCGTTGCGCGGGTCCTCGAGAAGGTCCGCGAATCTCACGGCGGTTTCGATCATGCCCGGGCCTCCCGCGCCGCGCCGCACGAAGCGGGAACGATCCCCAGGGCGGCGAGGCACCGCTCCACGGCCTCGAAGGCCGGGGCGTCGGGGAGACGAAGGAAATCGTCCCCGGCGATATCGGCGCTCCGCACGGCCTCGTCCTCGGGGATCCAGCCGAGGAGTTCGGGCGTCCCGGGAAGGCGGACCTTCCCGAGCTCCGCGGCGTCCCGCACGCGGTTGATCACGAGCCCCGCGCGGTCGAAGCCCACTGCCTCCCCCGCGACGTCGTGGATCGTCTTCGCCACGTTGATCCCCTTGGCGGAGAGGTCGCTCACCAGGAGGAGATGCGTCACCCTTTCGAGGACGCGGCGGTTCACCTGCTCAACCCCCGCCTCGGCGTCCACCACGACGTAATCGAAATTCCCCGCGATCGAGGCGATGATGTCTTTGAGGATATGGTTCACCTGGCAGTAGCACCCCTCGGTCTCCGGGCGGCCGATGGCAAGGAAGGCCAGGTTGCCCCGCTCATGGAGGGCGCCCAGCATTTCGTAGTCGAGGAGGGAGAGGACCTGCTCTTTATCGCCGGCCCCCCGCTTCTTCACCAGCTCGATGAAGTCGTTGCGGATGTCGTCCACGGTCTTTTTCACCGCCACGTGCAGGGCCGTGGCCAGGCCCACGGATGGGTCCGCGTCGATGGCGAGGACCCGGGTGCCCGGGTTGCGCGCCAGGGTCCTCACGATGGAGGCCGCCAGGGTCGTCTTCCCCACGCCCCCCTTTCCGCAGAGCGCGATGATCGCGCTCCCCTGCTGTTCAGTGCCGCGCATGGGTCGCCCCCTTCCCGGTTATCGTGTTTCTCATGCTCCGCAGGCCCTCCACCTCGCTGCACACGTCGGTGTAGTCGCAGGTGTCGCAGTCGAAGGACATCTCCGCGGCCATCTTGTTCATGGCGCCGATGAGCCGCTCCGCGCGCGACCCGGCCTCGCCCAGACGCCGCACCTCCGCCGCGGATGAGGTGACGAATATGAATTCAACCGATTCCACGAAGTCCACGGCGCGGTAAAGGCCGGAGAGCGCCGCGGCGAGGACCGCGAAGGAGAAGCCCCCCTCGACCGCCCCGCGGCTCACGCGGCTCCACTCCCGGAGGTACTGGGACACGGCGCGCATCATGTAGCCCTTCAGGTTCAGGTCGTACCGCGCGAGCTCCAGGGCCCGGTGCCGCTCGTAGCAGTTCTCCTCGCTCATTCCTGTCACGCCGATGATGACCGCCTTGCCGAAGGGGAGTCCGCTCCCCATCGACTCCGGAAGATCGGGGCCGACGACGTGGACCAGGCCGTCGCGCACCGCCCCGACGTCCCCCGTCCAGACCATGAACGACGCCGACTCGTCCCGGGGATTTCCCAGCTCCACGCCGGTGTCCTGGGCCAGCACGATATTGCCCCGCTCCCCGGCGGGCCACGTCGCCCCTGCCGGCACCGCCGTGGTGCGCAGCTCCCCCGCGGCCTTCTTCTCATCGAGAAATCCCCGAAGCTGGCGTATGATGTCGTCGAAAAGTTCCATGCTACCTCCCCCCTGCCCCGATGGGAGGGGGCTTAACTCCGCACCTCCCCCTGCCAGGGAGAGGCCGGGAGGGGGTCTTTCACTTCACCCCGGCTAAAAGCGCTTCCCGCGCCAGGAGCGCCGCGCCCAGGGCCCCGTTGATCTGGGGTTGGGGCACGCGGATCAGTTCCACGCCCAGGGCGCGTCCCAGGGCGCGGAACATGCCGTCGTTCTTCGCCACGCCACCGGTCATGACGGCGTCGGCCTCAACGCCGATGCTCCGGGCCAGGGACGCCGCGCGGTTGGCCACGGCCTGGTGCATGGCGCTCACGATATCGGCGATCTCCTTCCCCTCGTTCACCAGGGAGATGATCTCCGTCTCGGCGAAGACCACGCACTGGTTCGAAAGGGTGAGCTTCTCCGTGGATTTCATGGAGAGGACCCCCAGTTCCTCCAGGGGCGTCTCCAGGGCGTCGGCGATTATCTCGAGGAAGCGCCCCGTGCCGGAGGCGCACTTGTCGTTGTACACGTAGCGCTCCACGTTGCCCCTTTCGTCCACGCGAATCGCCTTGGCGTCCTGGCCGCCGATGTCCACCACGGTCCGCGCCGAGGGGGCCTGCCACACGGCGCCCCGGCCGTGGCAGGCGATCTCCGATTCCACGGACTGGACGAAGCCGATGTTCTTGCGCCCGTACCCCGTGCCCACGCAATACTCGATGTCCCCGATGGAAACGCCCGCCTTCGCCGCGGCGAGATCCATCACCTCCCTGGCCGACTTCTCCGGGGATGCCGATGCCCGTATCACCTCGGCGGCGGCTATCTCGTCGTCCCGCATGATGACCGCCTTCGCGGTCAGGGATCCCACGTCGCATCCGGCAGTGATCATGTCGTTCCTCCGTTCAGCTTCTCCTTCGCGATAAGCGCGGCCCCCAGCGCCCCGGCGAGCTGGGGATCGGTCCTCCGTATCCGCTTGATCCGCACGCCCAGGAGCTTCTCCAGGGCGGAGACGACGCCGTCGTTCTTCGCCACGCCGCCGGTCATGCAGACGTCGCGCTCCACGCCGATGTTTCCCGCCAGGACGGCCATGCGGCTCGCCATGGCGGCGTTCACCCCGGCGGCAATGTCCTCCACGGGGACCCGGTCGTTCAGGTGCTGGATCACGTCCGCCTGGGCCCAGACCGTGCAGGCCGAGGCCAGGGTGATGGGGCTCTTCGATTTCATGGAGAGCGTCCCCAGGTCGCCGAGCTCCACGCCCAGGACCTTCGCCATCACCTCGAGGAAGCGCCCCGTGCCGGAGGCGCACTTGTCGTTGGTGATGAACTTCACCATGTTCCCCGCTTCGTCGAGCCTCATGGCCTTGCAGTCCTGGCCGCCGATGTCGATCACGGTTTTCACCGTGGGGAGGAGCCAGCGCGCCCCCTTGCCGTGGCAGGCGATCTCTGAGACCGCCTCCTGCACGAAGGGGATCCTGTCCCTTCCGTACCCCGTTCCCACGCAGAAAGAGATATCATCCATCGTGATCCCCGCCTTCTCCAGCGCCCGCTTCATCACTTCCTCGGCGGACTCCCAGGGACGCGGCTTCGATTTTATGATGACGGACTCCAGTATCCTTCCGTCGGCCATGACCACGGCCTTGGAGGTGAGAGAGCCCACATCGCATCCCGCGACATACTTCATATCAGCCTCCGCACGTGCAGAAATTCAAGGAAGCGCTCCCTCGTGGACTCCCATGACTGGACGCGCTCGTCGAAGGCGTCGGCGTTCATGATGTAGGTGGGAAACCCCGCCTTCTCCGAGTCCCGGGCAAGGAGCTTCACCATGCCCCAGGTGTTGCGGCACCCCGGGGTGCCGTTGTACACGATGCAGTCGGCGCTATACATCTTCGCCAGTGAGAGGGTGTCCTGGAGCCACATGTTGGGGGCGTCGTAGGGGCCCCGGATCGACTTGATCATCGGCATGCGCGAGTTCACCATGGCCATGCTGTCTATCATGGTGTCCAGGTCGGCGAGTTCCATCCGGTAGGCCGCTTCCTCCTGGCCGAAGTCCCGCACGCAGGGATCGGCGGGAGACCAGTAGTGCGACAGGATGTTTCCCTGGTAGCCGATGCCATGCTCCTCGAACATCTCCCAGAGCTTGAGGTTCTGGACATAGTGATCGATGTAGCAGAAAAAGGCGCGCATCTTCTCCTCGCCCCCGGCGAGGCCCGATTTTCCCGCCGCGGCGTTTTTCTTCGATTCTTCAAGTGCGGCCTCGAGGACCCCCGTGCATTCCGGCATGCCGGCGAAGAGAAACTTGGACGCGTAGACGATGAGATTATAGGCCACGTGAAGGGGATTGGGGACCACGCGCGCCAGCTCCTCGAGCTCCGCGATCATCCGGTCCTGCTTCTGCAGTTCCACGAGGTGCTCCCGGAGACGGTCGGGATCAAGCTTCGTTCCCGAGTGCTCCTCCAGGAAACGTATCAGGGCCCGGTAGTCCTCCCTGTGGTACTCCGAGGAGCGCCCTCCCGTGAGGTCCGGGGGCATGTCGAGCTGGAAGAAGGGCTTGCCCAGGTACGCCGAGGCGAAGGCGAAGGCGTTCGCGTTGGTGTCGCACACGCCGGGCGTGTCGGTGACGATCATGTCGATGTCGGCGCCGACGCCCGCGAGATACGCCCCGAGGCTCCCCCGCTGGGCCGAGCAGGAGGTCTCCGTGTACCCCGCCTCGTTGCAGAAGTCGAGAAACTCCGCCGAGCCCCTCTTGTAGGCGAAGGTCATCATGACGGAGATCACCTCCAGGCACACGGGCATGATGTCCATGGCATAGAAAATCGCCGGTGAGAAGCAGAAGGTGGTGATGGCGGTCTTTTTCCCCCGCTCCCGGGCGTTGATGAGGTTGTCGAGGTACTTCCCGGTTATCTCGATGAACCGCTGGCCCGCTTCCCCCACGTCCAGGACCGCCTCCACGGTCCCCCGGAAGTAGGGGATGTAGCGGAGCATGTGGCGGTACTCCTTCTCGGTCCCCGCCTTTATCTTCCCCGCCGAGGAAAAACAGCTGTGGAGCATCCAGTCGAATTTGTATTCCCGCAGTTCCTGCCTCATGCGATCTCCCTCCTCTTCTGCCGGATCCGCTCGATGAAGGCGTCGACCCGCATCTTCATCCGCCCCGTTTCGACGAGGGGACCGTACTCCCGCTCCAGGCGCATGCAGGGTATGCCCTCCGCCTCGAGGTCCCGCTCGAAGAGGCCGTTTTCGGAACCGTGGAGGTCGCAGAAGCGGATGTTCTGCAGTATGACGCCGTCGACATTCGCCTTCTCCGTCTTGGTCTTTAATATTTCCAGGCGGTGACGGTACTCCCCGTACATCCGGGGGCAGTCGTTGTGGGCCAGGTAGCGCTTCGCCAGGTTCAGCACCGGGTCGCCCTTCTCCTCCACCATGTCGGTGTAGAAGCGCGAGCCGAAGCAGAGGTTGTCCGCCACCACGATGGCGTGGTCACCCTCCACGACGCGCACGAGGTCCACGTCGTCGTTGGCGCTTCCCACGAGCATGAGGCGCACCCTCCCGGAAATGCCCTTCTCCTTTTTCGACGCGGCGATGAACTTCTCCAGAAGGTCGTTGTAGTCGTCGCGCGCCATGGTGGTCCCGGCGAGGATGACGGCAAGGGCGTCACTTCCCGTGAAGGGGGGCTCGCCGGCCGTGCGCAGGGCGTCGAACTCGTCGAGGAGGGCGCGGCCCCGGTTGTAGAGGCGTATCGAAGCGCGCAGCTTCTCATCGTCGACCTTCACGGCGAAGTGCTTCTCCACGGCGTCGATAAGGCGCCTGGTTTCCTCGGCGAACCACTTGATGGTGTAGTCCGCGTACTTGTGGGGCACGCCGTAGTGGAAAAAGAACTTCGGCAGTGAGCCCTCGATGTCCCCCCCGGCCTTGCGCCAGCACTCGTCCAGGCGGCGCATGGAATCGCACCCCGGGGTGATGATGGCCCCGTCGAGGAAGTCGAACCTCCCCTCCCCGGCAAGCTGGAGCATGCACTTGGGAAGGCTGCAGATAAAGGGCCCGAAGTAGGTGTCGCCGATGGTGGTCTCCGCCGCGCCGAAGCCGCGAATCCGGTAGGGGAGGATCCCCACGGAGTGGAATATTTCGTCGGGCACGTAGGAGCAGGTGTAGCCCATGACGCGGCCTCCCCCCTCCTTCCATTTTTTCACGAAGGCATTGTCGAGCGTCGTCGCCGCTTCCATGAAGGGATTGTTCATTGTTCGCCCTCCTTTACGGCCAGGACACTCCTCAGGTAGTCCATGGCGTCCTTCATTTCCTCCGATTCTCCCTCCAGCTTCAGGATGTCGGCGATCCCGCGGATCACCGGGGGAAGGACTTCCGGCGCGAGGGGCCTGAAGGCCTCCACCATGTCGGCGGTGAACCACCGCGCGGTCTCCGCCACCTCGTAGGAATCCATCGATGATATCGTCTGGGCCACGGTGTTTTTGATGATGCCCGGCGTCCTCTCCCGGACGCGGTTGAAGATGCCGCACATGCGGCTCACGGTGACGGCCACCTCCTGGGCGTCGATCTCACCCATGCCCCGGGCGAACTCCTCCGCCACGTCATCGTCGGAGAAGAGGCTCTCGAAGGCGTCGGCCTTGTGGCTCCACCGCCGGAAGAAGGCCACCAGGGCGCGGAAGTGGCTCCTGAAAAAATCCCGGGCCAGCTCCGGGTTCTGCTCCCCAAGGGAAATGAGCGCCAGGAGGGACATCTCCTTGATCTCCCCCAGGAGGTCCCGGGCCTTCAGCATGAGGCCGACGTCCATGGCACCCAGGGTATCGAGGGTGAGCTTCGCCACGCTCCTCGGGAAGGCGGGCTTGCCCGGATCCCCCAGGAGTGCGCTCCCCGTGTGGATCTTCCGCACGAGCTCGCAGAATTCGTTCACCAGGTTCCCGATCTCCTTCCCGTCGATGCTCTCCAGGAGTGCCAGGAACACGTCGGTCAGGAGGTCCGGTGCCATCCGGTTCATGGGCCCCGCGGTTTCCTTCAGGGCGGACACCGCCATGTTGAATATCGTGGGAAGCGCGGAGAAAAGGCATATGAACTTGGCCGGATAGTTCCAGAGCTCATCGTTCACGGTCCTCACCAGGGCCGCGACATCCTCGAGTGATCCGTCAAGGGCGTCCTTGAGCTCCCCGAAGTCGGTATGCTCGATGAATTCGATGATCCTCGGACGCAGGGCGTCGCTCAGGAATTCCGGGTTGGATTCATGGAGCCCGTTCAGCATCGCCCCTACCGCCGTAATGAGACGGCCGGCCCGGGCGAGGTCAATGCCGTCCAGGAGGTCCCCCGCCGCGTGTGTCCTTTCGGCCTGCGGAAGCGCCGCAAGGCCCCGCGCCGCGGCCTCCATCGCCCCGAGGGCACCGTTGACCAGTCCCGGGAGTTCCCTCGCCGCGGAGAGAAGGAATTCGCGGTCCCCGAGAAGCGCGGTCACGGGGGCGGAGCCGTCATCACTCCGGGAGAAGCCGCGCTCGATGCTCTTCCCCACGGGACGCGCCAGGGCCCTTTTTATCCTGCTTGTACCCGCCCAGACTTCCACGGCGCGCGGCGCCAGGGCGCGCACGACGCGCCGGAACTCGTCGGTCTCCGCCAGGGCCGCGGCGAAGAGCTCGAGGAAGCGCCCCTCCGGACCTGCCATGGCGGGGGCATCAGCTTCCGGAATCCTGCCCTGCATGCTGTTCATTGCCGAATCCTCCTATCCGACTTCCTTGCGATTCACCGCGGAGGCGATATGCTCGAACATCCTCCCCGCACCTTCCTTCGACGCCGTGTCACTCCCGGGCTGCGCCTTCAACGGGAGGACCTTCTCCAGCATCCCCCGAAGAATGTCGATCTGGCGGTCGTAGGGCATGAACCGCGGAGTCAGCATGGAGTGAAAAATGATCCCCAGGAGATACACGAAGAGCGCCCGTGCCCCCTCCTCGGGGAGCCCCAGCTCCTTCGCCATGGCGTGCGTGTAGTAATCGGAGAAATTCACGAATATCTCCTCGGTGTCGCGGCCTTTCACGTTGCGCATCACATCAACGGAAAGGAGCATGACGTTCTGGTAGAAATCGCCGAACTCCTTCCACTTCTCCACGAAGATGTCGAGCTTGTCGTCGACCGATTCGAGCTGCTGCGTGAGGGCGAGGAACTCGCCCACGTTGGTCTCCTGCACGAAGGCGAAGAGCTGCTCCATGATGCTCTCCTTCGTGGGGAAGTAGTGGTAGAGGGTCCCCGTTGACACGCCGATCTCCTTTGCGATCTCCCGCATGGTGACCCCCGCATACCCCTTGCGCGTGATGATGGAGAAGCATTTTTCAAGGAGCTCCCTCCGGTACTCGTCATGATCGACTATTTTCGGCATGGATACCCCTACCTTCGCCCCGCCTTTTTCTTCTTCCCGGGTTTCGCCTTCGCCTTTTGTTTCGCCTTCACCTTCGGCTTTGCCGGCTTCGCCGCTTTCTTGGCCGATGAAGCCGTCTTTTCCCCCGCCAGGTGCTTCGCCAGGCGCTTGCCCAGGCAGACCAGGGTCAGCCCGGGAGGCAGGCCCCAGGGCTCCGGTATCGCGGAGCAGTCGCAGACGTAAAGGTTCTCATGGTTTTTTACCTTGAGGTTCGAATCGAGGAACTCGCCCAGCTTCACCGTGCCGCCGGGATGGGCCGCCAGGTACCAGGTCTTGTAAATCCCCTTCGCCCCGGCGTTTTCGAGGATCCGCTTCGCGATGTCGTAGCCCTTCATGAGCCTGGCCCTGTCAGCCTTCGTGAGGGCCTTCCGTACGCCGCCGCCGTCCGTGAGCCTCCCGGCCAGGTCGTCGCGGATCTTGATCATGATCCGGAGGGTCTTCCGCGCCTCGAAGAGGCGCCAGAAGCGGAAGACCTGGGCCGTGAATATCGCGTCAAGGGGCTTGGGGAGCGCCATGTCGGTCATGACGATGCCGTCCTCGTGGAAGTGGACCCCGGCGGTCATGGGGATCTCGTCGTCCCGCTTCCGGGGCTCATCCACCTTTCCGCACACCGTGATCAGGGGGTCGTAGAAGAAATTGTACCCGGCCTTCTCAAGGCCCGATTTACGCAGGATGACCGGGGAGCCGATGCCCCCGGCGGAGATGACGACGGTGGGGGCGAAGGCGCGGTGGCGCCGTCCCCTCAGTTTAAACTCCACGCCCACGGCTTTGTTCCCCTCCATGAGCACCCTGCTCACCTTCGCCTTGTTGATGAGGACCGCGCCGTTGTGCACCGCCTCGTCAGCGTACATCCGGGCGCTCCATTTGACGGCGTGGCGGTCGCCGTAGTAGCCGAACATGTACCCCGGGCGCCACCGGTCCTGGTACATGAACTTGGGCAGGGGCTTCCAGTCGTAGCCCAGGGAGCGGGCGCTCTCCATCATGCGCCGCGCCATGGGGGTGATCATCTCGTCTTTCAATATGCCGATGGGAAGCTCCTTACGCGCCTCGGCCTCCTCGCGGGTCACGTCTATGCCGTACTTTTTAAGCATGGCGTGGGGAACGGGAAAGCAGGTGCCGTAGTAAAAGAGCGAGCTCCCCCCCGTGGTGATGCCGCGCACCATGCCGAGCAGACCGTTGGTGAAAAGCATTCCCTTGCCGGGCCAGCACTGCTCCCGGATATAGCGCCAGAGTGTCCCCTTCACGCGGCCCCCGGGGCCCCACTCGAGCATCAGCACCTTTTTGCCCCGGGCGGTGAGCTCCTTCGCCGTCGTGGCACCGCCGGGTCCCGTTCCTACAATAATCGCATCGAATTCCCTGTTCATGAGATTCTTCATCACGCCTCCTGAATAATGACGCGTCAGTTTGATTTTATATTGAACACTCGATATATATAAACCGACCGGTCGGCTTTCGTCAATAGTTTTTTGGAATTATTTTGCGGGTTATTCAATAATCAGCCATTTTCTGGCAAAATCATCAAAAATCAGCCACTATTCATCACTATTACACAGAAAAAGTAAAAAATTACTCTTGCCATCATATCATTCGTCATACCATTTGAAGACATAATCAGACCTGTGCTGCCATACGGTTTCACAGATATATTGCCCGCGCCACCTGATGCGGCGTGGGCACGATCAACAAGCGGGCCCAAATTTACGGCGAGGAATCGGAAGCCAGGAAATACCCATGGAACGAAAGCTGCTTAAAGAGGTCTTCGGGTACGATGAATTTCGCCCGCCCCAGGGCGAGGCGATACGATCGATACTGGAGGGTCGCGACGCGCTGATCGTCATGCCCACGGGAAGCGGCAAGTCCCTCTGCTACCAGATCCCCGCCCTCATCTTCAGGAGGACCACCGTCGTCCTATCGCCCCTTATCTCCCTCATGAAGGACCAGATCGACCAGATGCGCGCCCTGGGCATCGAGGCGCGCACCCTGAACAGCTCGCTCTCGCCCGAGGAATACAGCGAGAACGCCGAGGCCCTGCTGTCGGGGAAGGTGAGGCTGCTCTACCTGGCCCCGGAGACCGCGCTCAAGCGCCCGGTCATGGCCCTTCTCGCCCGGGCCGGCGTTGACTGCATCGCCGTTGACGAGGCCCACTGCATCTCCGAGTGGGGCCACGATTTCCGCCCGGAATACCGGCAGCTCGGCGCGTTCCGCGGGGCCTTCCCCGGCGCGGTCTGCGCCGCCCTCACCGCCACAGCAACGCCCCGCGTCCGTGGTGACATCAGGGAACGCCTGAACTTCCGCGAACCGGGCGAATTCATCGCGAGCTTCAACAGGGACAACCTCTTCTACGAGGTGGTACCTAAAAGCGACCCGTACCGGCAGGCCCTTGATTTCCTGGTTGAATTCCGGGACGAGTCGGGGATCGTCTACTGCTTCTCGCGGAAGGAGGTCGACAGGCTGAGCGATTTCCTGAACCGAAACGGTTTCTCCTCCCTCCCCTACCACGCGGGACTTGACGACATGACGCGGCGGCGGCACCAGGACCTTTTCGCCCGCGACGACGCGCGGGTCATGGTGGCCACCATCGCCTTCGGCATGGGGATCCACAAAACGAACATACGCTTCGTACTCCACTTCGACCTTCCGAAGAGCATCGAGGCCTACTACCAGG
>CAZKPR010000106.1:0-1287 GCA_964554685.1 uncultured Leptospirales bacterium
CTCTACTACGTGATGGAGAATATCACCACGAACTACGGGTCGGAGCAGATCCTCACGGACCTCCAGGCCTTTCTTGAGTGGCAGATCGTAAGCGATCCGGATTCTCCCCTCTGGCGCGACCTGGCCCTGATGCTCGACGGCATGGCGGGAATGGCGGGGAACCAGGTGGACCTGAATTCGCTCTTCGACTATTACGGGTTCACGAAAAACTGAGGGCCCCGATTTCTCTGACGATGAAAAGCCCCCCGGCTCACGGGGGGCTTTTTTATTGGATCGATACACAACAGACCTGATTGCTGCGATGTTTTTCCTCTATCTGTTTTTTTTGTTAACATAACAGGATCAATTTTCGTATTTCATAATGAAAACACATGGAGATTGCAGGCAATCATTGCGTAGCGGAGTCTCAAACCGGATATTTGAATAGCTGTTACGTATAACGAAATTTACATGGCGTTGATTAATCATTGACTCTAACCCGAATACCAATTATAATTGGTATACGGGCAACGCCGGAGGCGTATGCCATTATCGGGCAAAGAAATGCTCGGATTATTCAAGAAAGCCGGTTGGAGAGTATTACGCCGGAGAGGTAGCCATGTGGTGGTGGGGATCGGCGGGAAAAGGGAAACCATTCCGATGCATGGTGAACTGAAGAAGGGTCTTGAGGCACGCCTGTTGAAGAGATTGAAGGATGAATAATCGATGTTATATCACTTTAAAATACATAAAGAGAAAAATGGGTACTGGGCGGAATGCGTGGAATTGAATGGCTGTGTTACCCAGGCCGATACCCGTGAGGCCCTTCTGAAAAACATGGAAGAGGCGCTTAATCATTACCTCGATGAACCTGAACATTCGCAACTGCAATTTCCTTTTCTGGAAAGAACCATCTCAGGTAAGAATATCATCACGATTCCGGTATATCCCAGGATTGCCTTTGCGCTTAACATGAAACGCATGCGTTCCCTGAAGGGACTCTCGCAGCGACAGGCGGCGGATTTACTGAACATGAAAAATGTGTACAGCTACCAGAGACTGGAATCAACAAAAAAGGCGAACCCGAGCCTGGAAATGATAGGAAGAATAAAGAGAGTTTTTCCGGAATTCAGCGTTGATGAAATTTTCAGGCGTGCGGAAAGGAAACGGGGGTCGCGAAAATGACACTCTCCCCCCCTTATGAAGGGGGGGCCGGGGGGGGTTGTGTGGAGGATATGCCCCCCGCCCCGTGCGGCAACCCCCATGGGAAAGGGGGGTCTTAGTGTAAATTAATGGGAGTATGTGAAT
>CAZKPR010000106.1:1297-8532 GCA_964554685.1 uncultured Leptospirales bacterium
TTGTGTTTATTTGATTGGCTTTTTGGCATTTGTGGTGTTTTACTTACACGCCCACTTTTGTGGGGGGGGGGGGGGGGTGTTGTAGGGGGGGGGGGGGGGGGGGGGGGTTGACGGGAATTAATTATTACTGGAACCGCTTCGGGAGCCTCTCCATGAGCTTTTTCAATCCCTCCATGTGGGAGAATACTCCGGCCAGTGTGAAGATCGTCAGGGCAAGGCCGAGAACGATGCTGACCGGGAGTTCGAGGCCCCTCCCGAAATGTCCCCGGAGCCAGCCGAAGGAGTCGCTGAAGGGGATCAGGAAGAGGCTCATCAGGATGATGAGGCCGACGACTCCCCACTGGGTGAGGGACACCTCGTGTTCGTAGCTCACGCCGGAGGTGAATACATCCTTCATGACCTTCTCGCAGAGGTCGCGATCCATCGGGTAGGGGGCGTCCTCCCGGAGCGAGTCGAAGCGGGCCGCCAGGAAAGCGATGTCGCGGCGGCACCGCGGGCAGAAGAACGTATGGATGTGGACGGCCAGGGGTATCCTGGAATCGTTGTCCATCTCGAGAAAAAGCTCCTGGACCTGTTTACAGTTCATGGTATTCCTCCGCTATGGTGCCCCGAAGCTCGTCGCGCAGTATCGTTTTCGCGCGGAGCACGTTCGACTTTATCGTGTTCACCGGGAACCCGGTGATCTCGCTGATCTCACCGTAGGTGAGACCGAGAAAAAACTACATGTCCACGCATACCCGGTAGCGCTCGGGGAGGCGGTTCACCGCGTCAATGAGCGTGTGCCGCATCTCCTCCGCCAGGTGCCGGGATTCCGGGGTTTTCTCTTCCCCGGGGAGTTCCTCTCCAATATCAGGCTCCGTTTTCCTGGATCCCGCGCGGTTGATTCCGTGGTTGTAGGCGATCTTCGTGAGCCAGAAACGGAAGGGCGCCCTGCCCGCGTAGGTCTTCAGGCTCTCGAAGGCCCTGATGAACACCTCCTGGGTGAAATCGAGTGAGTCCTCCCTGTTGTTGAAGAACCGCATGCCGATGCCGAAGATCTTTCTCTGGTACCGCTCCACGATCGTCTTGAAGCCTTCAATCCCGCCGAGGAGCACCTGTTTGACGATCTGTTCATCGGCCTTCCCGCCGTCATTTCTTGTCATGTTTCATGACTACCCGGATCACGAAAAAAAGGAGAAGGCTGAGCCCCAGGGAGAGCGGGATAAGGCCGCTCAGGATCGGGTAGGTGAAGCCTTCGAGGATCACGAAAAACACCATCAGGCAGGCCCCGATGCTGGTGAGGACAAGACCCGCGAAAAGGCTGAAGGTGCCGAAGTCGAATTCCCTTTTTACGTAGAGCCCCTTTTCGATGATGAGCTTTCTCAGCCGGTAGTTCCAGAGGAGGAAGAAAAAAAGGAGTACCGAGCCCATGACGATTCCGACAATGGGGATCACGGTCACGATGATCTGCGCTGCGGTTGACGGCATGTTCAGCTCCTTGGTATCGGGACCCGCCGCGGCGGACGGCGGATGACCCGGTCATTTTCGGATACCCTACCAGCCCTCGCGGGGCCGTGTAAATTACTTTTTTTCATCCACCGGACTGGAGCGGGTCCTCGAAAGTCCCCGCCTTTTGCATCCAGATATACGCGACGGTCTCGCACCTGAGACGGAAGTCGTGGTAGGCCTCCCTGAGAAGTGTTTTAAGCTCCGGGGTCAATTTTCTGTAGGTGCGACGCACGTTGGTCAACGCCCTTCCGGCCAGGCGGCGAACCGCCTCGGGATGAATGCCCGTGCCACTCCGATGACGCGTCTCGAACTCCTCCTCGAGGCGCTCGAGGGAGGCCCGCATATATTCTGACAGGCGTTCGGCGTGCATGATGTCGTCGGTCATTTTGAAGAAATGGTATCCCTTCACCGCGAGGTTCACGGCGTTTGGAAAGTGCCTCGGCTCGGAGATGAGCGTCGAGCCAAGAAGCCGGAGATACTGGAGCCCGTAACGCGAGAAGGTCTGCCGCGCCAGGGAGGTGAAAAGGGCCTTGATCTGGCGCGCCGTGATCGAATGGTGGCCGTCCTTCTTGTAGGGCATCCGCTTCAGAAGCGTGGCGCACCGCTTGAAATAATGGTCCGGTGACTGGAGTTCAGACGTGTGCTCTTCCGATCTCTCGAGGAGCTTCTCCACGGGCATTCGGGGGATGAAGTTGATTTCCATGGAGTGGGTGTTGTTGCCGTCCGTTTCACCCAGGATGCGGCCCTCGCGCTCGAGGCGGCGGTAGAGCTGGGTATTGGGCAGGGCCACCATGGTGCCGATCATCGCGAGGGGAATACCCGCCTTCTGTATAAAATCGATCTGGAGGTCGAAGATGTTCTCCGGGTCGGTGTCGAAGCCGATGATGAAGCCCGCCATCACCTCGATGCCCTTTGCCTGGATCGCGCGGACGCTCCCGAGGATGTCGGCCCTGACGTTCTGCTGTTTCTGCGTGTGGGCCAGGGTCTCCTCGTCGGGTGTCTCGATGCCGACGAAGACGGTGTCGAAGCCGGCGCGGACCATCCGGTCCATGAGGTCCTCGTCCTGGGCCAGGTTGATGCTCGCCTCGGTGAAGAGGGCGAAGGGGTAGTTCCGATCGCGCTGGTATTCGATGATCGCGTCAAGGAGGGCTTTCACCTTGGCCTTGTTGCCGATGAAGTTGTCGTCCACGATGAAGAGGGAGCCCCTGCGGCCCATCCGGTAGAGGATATCCATCTCGCGCACCACCTGCTCCGGGAGCTTGTAGCGGGGCACCCGGCCGAACATTTCAATGATGTCGCAGAACTCGCAGTTGAAGGGGCAGCCCCGGGAGGTCTGGATCGCCATGGACTCGTAGGCGTTCATATCAAGCAGGTCAAAGCGCGGCGGAGGGGTCTTCGTGATGTCGGGCTTCGATTCGTCGAGGTAGACCTTCTTCGGGCAGCCCTCCTCGAGGTCCCGGAGGAACTGCGGCAGGGTCACCTCCCCCTCGTTCAGGATAAAATGGTCGACACCGGAAATTTTTTCATGGCTCGACGTGGGATAGGGACCGCCGGCGGCAACGGGGGTGCCGTGCTCGTTGCAGAGGCGCACCACCTTCTCGAAGGATTCCTTCTGCACGATCATGGCGGAGACGAAGACCATGTCCGCGGCGGCCACGTCCTCGCCGGTCAGGGGGCCGATGTTCATGTCGATGAGACGCACCTCGCATGAATCGGGGAGGAGCGAGGCCACGGTGAGGAGCCCCAGGGGGGGCATCAATGTTTTGTAGCCGATGAAGGGAAGCGCGTACTTGAAGCTCCAGTAGGTCGCAGGTATCTCCGGGTAGACCAGGAGGATCTTCCTTGTTTTCATATTCAACTCCGATGATGGATGACGGTTGTGTTGTGTGAGCACGCGGGGCGACGGGAAAGAATGCCCGTGCCGGTAACGGCCGCGATGCTACAAGGAACGGAGAATCCGTATCCCGTATATCGCGCTTATGACGACGAGTACTCCCAGAATGGATTCGAGCATTGCTTTCTCCTTATAAGCCCCTGTCCGCCGGAACCATTCATTATCCGGCACATTTACCCGTAAGGACAGGATGACTGCCCGCAGGGTTGCAAAATATTGGATTTAACATAAGGGAACCACTAAAAAAATCAGATTTGGATGTTCCCTTATGGGCACAATTAAGGTTAAATAAGATCTTCCTGTTGATTTAATAATGAAAAATCTAGTTTTTTCGAGGTACCCATAAAATTATTGACATTAATCAGAAACAAAAAAATCAATCATACGGGGGAAGAGCCCGCTTGCCATTACGATTCAAAAACGGCAGGAACGGGCTCTTTCGCCGGTACGCCCGGCACGGGCCTCCATGGAAGAGGATGGGATCTGGTGGTCTCCGCGGTCTTCAAAACCGTAGGCCGTGATTTATCACGGCGGCAGGTTCGATTCCTGCCCCTTCCGCATCAACGGCATGGAAGAAAAAAACGACATACTGAGGTCGCTGCCCCAGGTTGAGAAGCTCCTGGGGCGCGACGATATCCGCAACTACATCCCGGAAATCGGCCGTGCCGCCGTGACGGGGATCGTGCGCGGCGAGCTCGCCGCGGCCCGGGAGCGGGTCATCAGTGGCCAGACCTTCGATTTGGAGGGTTCCGTCGCCTCGATACTCGCCCGGTGCGAACTGAAGCGCCTCACGAAGCTGCGTCGCGTGATCAACGGCACCGGCATCGTCATCCACACCAATCTGGGTCGCTCGCCCCTCGGGAAAGAGCTCCTCGGGCGCCTTGCCGGGGAACTCGGGGGCTACTGCAATCTCGAGTACGATATTCCGGGGAAAAGGCGGGGAAAGCGCGGCGGCTTTGCCGAGGAGCTGATCGCGGACCTCACCGGGGCCGAGGCCGCCCTTATCGTCAATAACAACGCAGCAGCCGTGTTCCTTATTCTGAGCGAATTCGCCAGGGGAAAGGAGGTGATCGTATCCAGGGGCGAGCTGGTGCAGATAGGGGGCGGCTTCCGCCTCCCGGACATCATGCGCCAGAGCGGCGCCAACCTGGTCGAGGCGGGGACCACCAACATCACCACCCTGGATGATTTCCGGGGCGCCGTCACGGATGAGACCGCCATGGTGTTTTCCTGCCACAGGTCGAATTTCACAATGACGGGTTTCACGGAAGGCCCCGCCCTGTCGGAGCTTGCCTCCCTGCGCGGCGAGGGACTACTGTTCGTCCGCGACCTGGGGAGCGGGAATCTCACGGAGGACCGGCGCCTTCCGCGGCCCTTCGAGCCGACGGTGCGGTGGGAACTCGCCCAGGGCCCGGACCTGGTCTCGTTCAGCGGGGACAAGCTCCTGGGCGGGTGCCAGGCCGGCATTGTCGTGGGAAGGCGGGACCTCCTGGAGCGCCTGAGGAAGAACCCCCTGATGCGCATGGTCAGGGTCGACAAGATCAGCTACTACCTTCTGCAAGAGACCCTCATCCGTCACGTGAACGGCGAGACGGAAGGGATCGCCCTCTGGGACGCCCTGCTCCAGGAAAAGAAGGCCGTTGCCGCGCGGGTGTCGCGCTTCCTCCGCATGATCAGGGACGCCTCGGTGAAAGAACTTTTCCGTCGAGTGGAGACGCGCTGCGCCATCGGCGGCGGCGCCATGCCCGGAGTTGACATGGAGAGCCTCGGGGTCAGCGTGGAGATTCCCGGGGTCGGGGCCGACGATATATATGAATCGTTTCTTTCGGCGGCGGTTCCCGTGGTGGGGGCTGTTTCCGGCGGGCGCTACATTATTGATTTCTTTACCGTTACCGAAGACGATCTGGGTGATCTCGCCGTGGCCGCGGAGATGGTTATTTCGCACTACCGGGGAAGGGAATAATGTACGTCGTCGGCACGTCAGGACATATCGATCATGGGAAGACCACGCTGATACGGGCCCTCACTGGCATCGACTGCGACCGCCTCCCCGAGGAGAAGGAGCGGGAGATGACCATCGACATCGGCTTCGCCCACATGGAGCTGCCGCGCTTCGGCACCGTGAGCTTCATCGACGTGCCGGGGCATGAGCGCTTCATCCGCAACATGGTGGCCGGGGCCTGGGGCGTGGATCTCGGGCTACTGGTCGTGGCGGCCGACGACGGCTGGATGCCCCAGACGGAGGACCACTTCAGCGTCCTCGAGCTCCTCGGCATCGAGCGGATCATCGCGGCGATCGCGAAAATCGATCTTGTCGACGGGGCGCGGATCGAAGAGGCGGAGCGCCGGGTGAGAGAGCGGCTTGCCGGCACGCCCTACGAGGGATCAGACATCGTAAGGGTCTCGGCGCGCACGGGAGAGGGGATAGACCGGCTGAAAAAGGCGATCGAGGAAAACCTCGGAAGGCTTCCCGGCGCCGGGAGCGCGGAGAAGCCCTTCATGTACGTGGACCGCGTCTTCGCGCCGAAGGGTCACGGCACCGTGGTGACGGGGACCCTGCGGAACGGCGCCCTGCGCGAGAACGACCTGGTATTTCTTCATCCCGGACATCGGGAGGCGCGCGTCAAGCGGATCGAGAGCCACTATCACGCGGAAACCGAGGGCGCCCCGTCCCGGCGGACCGCCCTCAATCTCACGGGCGTGCAATCGGAGTCGATCGAGCGGGGCCACATCATCATAAAAAAGGATTTTTTCACGCCCTCAAGGGAAATCCTGGCCCGCGTCAGGATGCTCGAAGCAGGGAGGGAGCCGAGGAACAACATGGGCGTGGAGGTGCTGATCGGCACTGCGTCGGTCAGGGGCCGTATCCATGCCATGAGGGGAGTTGAGCGGGGCCCGTCCTGGTTCCCCGTGAGGATCGCCTTCGATGAGCCCTGGTACTGCTACCCGGGACAGCCCTTCGTGCTCACCGGGCCGGGGGCCTACCGTATCCTCGGCGGGGGCTCAGTGCTCCTTCCCGACTACGACAGGAAGACCCAGAGAGAGAGGGCCGCCAGGGGCCTGGCGCGGTTTCCCACAGCTTCCAGGGAAGACAGGCTTGCCCTCATTATCGCCGCGCGTCGATGGATAAAGAGGGCCGATATCCTCTCCATGTTCCCGGAGAATGACGGGGAAATTGACGCGCTCCTCGCCTCACTTGAAAAGAAGGGCGACGTCGTGTTCCTGGGCGAGTACGTCATGGACGGGACTGACCGAGAAGGTGTGGAAAAGGCGGTACTGGAGGCCCTGGGCAGGAGCGTGGGGCCGAATGCCAGGGAGATCGCCGACCTCTCCGGGGTGGACGGGGATATCGCGCGGCTCTTCCTCGATATTCTCCGGAAGAAGGGCCTTGTCATTGAGAAGGGGGGAAAATTTTTTCCCGGGGGCAGCGGCGGCGCGGAAGAGCTGTCGAAGGGGAAAAAGGCGGTCCTTGAGCTCGCGCTTTCAAAAAAGGGCGAGGGAATCGAACTGGATAAACTGGCGAACGACGCCATGAAAAAGGACGCCCGGGACCTGGTAAAGCTTGATCTCCTGGTGAGTCTTGACGCGAAAATCATGTATCATCGCAGGGTGTATGAGGAGATGACAGGCACAATCCTCTCGCTTTTCGAAAAAAAGGATAAAATTACCGTACCCGAGGCCAAGGATGCCGTGGGGCTTTCCAGGAAATACATACTGCCCCTTCTGAACCGGATCGAAAGGGATGGCCTGATCAAGCGCCTGGGCGATTTCAGGGTTAAGTCATAACCGGCAGACAATAATAATTATTAATACAATTACGGCTTTTGCATATATTTCCAGGAAAAGATCCAGG
>CAZKPR010000106.1:8542-13120 GCA_964554685.1 uncultured Leptospirales bacterium
CCAGAGATTTTTATTGGATAAGAGTCAATACTGTTAAAAAAAGTTTGATACTTTCCGGAATAAACGATATCTTTAATATAGGAATAAAAATCCGCCCGTGCGGTATGTTTATTCTTTAATTGAGGCGCGTGTAATATTGATGAACAAGAATCGGGCAAGAATTAATTAGCATGTATAGCAACAGAGCATATCGAATGATCGCAGGCACCATGCTGGCGGGCCTTTTCCTGCTCCTGTCGTCCTGTTTCAACGATAATTTCGACCGTGCCCTGCAGGTAGAGGCCGTTCCCCTGATCGCCTTCATTCCGGTGAAGGATCCACCGGTTCCGGGAAACAGCGGGATCATCACCACGGGTGCCGTGGGCGCGACAAGCATCCAGCTTATATGGACACGGGCGACGGATGGGGAAACCCCCCGGGAGGACCTCGAATACCGGGTCTATCGATCCGATTACAACAATATCAGGACACCGGGTGAGGCCGAGGCGAACGGGTTCCCGGTAACGGGATGGGTTCAGGACCAAATCGCTGCGGTTGCCGATGAGCTTGAGTCGGGAACAAATTACTATTTCAATGTCCTGGTGCGGGACGGCGACGGCCTGATGGCGGCCTACATCACCGTGTCCGCCACGACCCTGGGCGACGCGGTATACCTCTTTTCCGCCGGCGTGTTCACGGGCGACCTGGTGAACTATACGCCGGGCTCAACCGAGAAGACCATGACAACCCTTGCCGTGGTACCGGTACGGGACATGATCGACGACCTCTGCGCCTACGCCAGGAACCATGACCATCCGACACTTCCCTGCTCGAATGTCCGGGCCTTCATCAGCGTGTCTTCCGACGACGAGATCGCCGACATGCCCGGGCTCTACGGCATTCCCACGGGACGCCGCGTCATCGGACCCGATGGCGACCGGGTCGCCGCCGACTGGTGGGACCTTTTCGACGGATCGATCGAAATGACGCTGGCCCAGGCCGGCATAGCCGGCGACCAGTGGTGGTCCGGTTCCGACGATGAGGGGCGCTACATGGAGGGGAATTCCTGCAACGGATGGACAGGGGGGTTCAACACGTCGTCGGGAATGTCCGGCGCCCACAACCATCCGGATTCCCGGTGGCTTGAATTCAACGACCGGAACTGCAATAATCCCCTTGCCCTCCTCTGCGCCTGCTGGTGACCGGCGCGGGTAAAAAATCATTGACGAAGGGTGTCCCCCCGATAGGGTGAAGGGCATGAAACGATCCATGTATCTGCTCCTGTTGCTTTCCCTCGCCGGCGCGTCGCTTTCGTTCCTGCTTCTCATCCAGCACCACCTTCCGGAATCTGAACTGGGGATCATCTCCTGCGGCGGGGGCGCGGTCAATCACTGCCTCGCCATCGCCCGGTCGGGGTATGGCGATATTTTCGGGTTTCCTCTCGCAGCCCTCGGGGCCATCGCCTATCTCTTCATGTTCGGCGCGACCATCCTGGGGCTGGCCGCGGGCGAGGAGCGTCATGAACTGCTTTTCGCCACCCTTGCCCCGCTGGCGGCGGCCATGGTCGCTGCCGTGGTTCCTCTCGCCGCCATTATGGTGCACCTCGGGGTGTTCTGCGGTCTCTGCGCGGCGACGTACGCAGTGAATGTTCTCATCGGGATCGTCCTGGCGGTTTCCCTGAAGGATTGCCTGAAACGCGATGGCGGTGTGCGCGCAATCTATGGCGAGCTCCGCGGCGTGGTTCTCAAAAATGAAAACCGCGCCCTCGCGGTCAGCTCGGCCATGGGGGCCGTATTCATCGTTCTTTCCGTCCTCTTCCTGAACGCCTATCTGGGGGGGAAGGGAGGCGCGGCCGTCGCGCCTGATCCCAGGGTCGACAGGTTCCGGGAGTATTATCATTCCCTTGAACGGGAGGAGCTTTCCCTGCCACCCAGCGTGATGACAACGGGCAATCCCGCCGCCGAGATCAGGATCGTGGTATTCACGGATTTTCTCTGCACGGCCTGCAGCCGCTTCAACACGGTGAAGAAGGACCTCATGGCCCGGTTTCCCGGAAAGCTCCGAATCGAGTATTACAATTTTCCCCTTGACATGGTGTGCAACCGGCATGTCGCGCGAACAGTCTACCCGAATTCATGCGTCACCTCCCAGGCGTTTCTCGCCGCGGGGGAGCGGGGGGACTTTGAACAACTTCTCGATTATCACTTCTCTCGCTACGATGAATACAAGTCACGGCTCCTCCGCGGGGATTCCCTCGCCACGGTGAACGAATTCGCACAACAGAAACTGGGCCGCGGGGAGCAGGCGCTCTTCATCACTAACGCCCTGTCCGAAAAATACAAAATGGCCCTCCACGAGGAAACAGAGGCGGGTGGAACGCTGGGAATAGATTCCGTGCCGACGCTGTTCATCAACGGGAAAAGAATCGAAGGCGTCCCCGGGACGTCGCTTCTGGAAGCGGTAATTGCCGATGAATTGCAATAACAATGATCGGCCGGGAGCGCTCCCCCCGGTTGCCATGAAAGCGTGGCTGGTCGCCGGGATGGTCCTTTTCCTGGGACTGCTTCCGGCTCCCTCGCGGGGAGCGGAGAGAGAGGCCGGTCCATGGGACATCATTCTCGGCGCGAGGGGCGGGTACGCCCTGTTCCTTGGGCCCTACCGCGACGATTTCAGGGACTCCTACCGTGTCGGGTCCTATTGTTCCTTCGGTAATCCGTCATTATTGAAGTTCCTGATGGGAGAGGTGGATTTCGAGTACGGGCGTCACGCCATGCGGGGGAGCGGGAAATCCTATCTCCAGTTGTTCTCTGGTTCCATCGGGCCCCTTGCCGTCTTCCCGGCGGCGCGGAATTTTCATCCCTACGCGGGTGTATCGTTCCGCGGCTCATATGTGCACCTGCACGCGGAGAGAAGCAGGAGCGACGTGAAATCCTTCAAGCCGGGGCTTGTCGCCAGGACGGGATTCTACATCCCTATTCGCCGCGGCTTCAGGCTGCGCTTCGGAGCCGATTACTCCCTCGAGTATCTCTCGGGAAAACCGCTGCATGGCCTCGCTTTTACCGGAGGCGTCGCGTATAATTTCGGATGGAAACAGGGTGGCGGGCATGAAGCTGATGATGAGTCCCTTCGCGTGGAGCGTTTGCTGGCCCAGGGCCGCGCGGCGATGAAGGAGGGGCGGGTTGAGGACGCAAAGGCGCGCTTCCGCGACGTACTGGCCACGCGACCGGGTACTACCGAGGCCACGGATGCCCTGGCCGGAATCGGGAAGGCGGAATCGGATTTTGCCCGGGGGATGAAACTCGCAGGTGCCAACCGGCTTATCGACGCCCTTGCCCTTTTGGATAACGCGGCAACCGTAATCCCGGCGGCACGGGTGGAATTGGAGAGAATACGGCGACTCCTCGCCGGCGAAATCCCGAACCTTGAAAGAAGAGGGATCGAGCTGTACGAACAGGGGGATTACCGGGGCTGTATCGCAACGATGAAACGGCTGCTCCTGATTGATCCGAACAACAAGGCGGGGTTGCTCTACCTGCCGAGGGCGCAGCGGCGCCAGGAGGCCCTGGAACGCCTCCGCTGAATCCGTGGAGAGGAGATGAGGGCGCGTGACCGGAGAACGCCGGCGGGAGCGCCCCGGGGCATCAGGAGACGGGGTGAAAAAAGGCGAAGGGATGATCATCGGATTCGATATCGGCAACACCAGCACCACGGCGGGGGTGTACCCTGAAGGCGCCGCGGTCCCCGACTACACCTTCAGGTTTCCCACGGCGAAAAGCGACGGGCCTGATGAGCTCTCGCGGAATATCGTGAACGGCATTGCCCGGCACGGTGCGCACGAGGCGCGTCTCCGGGTGTCGGGCCTGGCCTTTTCAAGCGTGGCGCCGGAGATCAATGAAGCCTACCGCGTCATGGCGTCGAAAACCTTTGACGTGGAGGCGCTGGAGCTGTCGTGCCGAAGCAGGCTCAATTTCACCATCCGCTATGACGACCCGGAGCAGCTCGGTGCGGACCGCATCGTCAATGCCGCCGCGGTGTTCCACGAGTACGGCGGAGGAGCCATCGTCGTCGACATGGGCACCGCCGTTACCTTCTGCGTGCTCCTCGAGGGAGGAGTCTTCGACGGGGGCATCATCGCCCCGGGGATCGATACCGCGATCAAGGCCCTGGCGTCGCGCGCTTCGCGCCTTCCCGAGGTGCCCTTCCAGAAACCTGACCGTCTTGCGGCGCGCAACACGGTAGACGCGCTCAAATCGGGTTTCTTTTACGGATGGCTTTCACTGGTTGAAGGGATAATCGGGCGCATAGAGAATGAGTACGGTCGCGGATTCAGGGTCGTGCTCACCGGGGGGTTCGCCGGGGACATGTCGGGACACCTTTCACGAGAGTGTGTTGTCGACCCCCTCCTTCCAATGAAAGGGATAAAGATCCTCTACGATATGAATGCGTGAAAAAAGCCCCCCGTCTGAGCGGGGGGCTTTGTGAGCTTCGGCTACTTCTTCCGGTACCACTTCTGCGTGCGCCAGAAGGGGCCGAGATACCCCCGGACCGTCATCACGTCGCCTTTTACCCAGAACTTGCAGCGGTATGTCTTCCCGTTGT
>CAZKPR010000107.1:0-386 GCA_964554685.1 uncultured Leptospirales bacterium
TGTAAGCGGGATTGATGAGAATGCATATACCAGGAGGCTGGATGGCGAAGACGAATGGCATGCCTTCGGAGGATCAATAACTCTTGGCGATGTCAACGGGGACGGATATCTTGACATTGCCGCCAGCTCGATTGCGTATGAAAACCTTACCGGCCGCGTATATGTCCACCATGGGAAATCCGGCGATGTCGATACAACGCCGTCTCGCATACTCACGGGCGCAAATGAATATGACACCTTTGGGCACACCCTTTCCCTCGGCCTCATCAATGGCGATGGATACGCGGACCTCGTTTGCGGGATACCGGGATACACCTGTTTTACGGGCATTACGCATAACACAAAGGAAAGCAACAGCGGAACCCCGGGGACAACGAATAAAACCC
>CAZKPR010000107.1:396-13024 GCA_964554685.1 uncultured Leptospirales bacterium
GGACCGCCGGGTCCTCGTCTTTAGACCTGATTGGCGAGGGAGTAAATAATTACTTCGGCTGGGCCATTGCCCTGGGAAATGCGGAAATCGACAACTGGTTCGTATTCTGAGAATACGCGTTGTGTAAAGAAAACAATCCCGAATTAAACAGCAGAAAAGAATTGACCGCAATGGCGCCCGTTCCCACCGGGCGCCATTGTTTCGTGTTCCATGGCATGTTGATACAGTTCCCGCATGCCGCCGGGGCCCCGGGAGGGGCGGCGCGCCCGCCCGGAGCCATCCACGGTCCCTACCGGAACAGGTTCTGGATAAACGGCAGCATCGAGATGTCGTTGACGATCACGAAGGCCCCGAGCATGATGAGCAGCGCCACGCCCACGGTCTGGATCCGCTCCATGACCTTCTGGCTCAGGGGCTTTCCGCGCGCCATCTCGACGAGGAAGAACACGATCTGACTTCCGTCCACCACCGGGATCGGGAGAAGGTTCATCACCATCAGGATGATCGATATCTTCGCCATCAGGAGTATGAAGTCGGGAATACCCTTGTAGTAGGCCACCTGGCCGGCGATCTGCACGATCCTGATGGGGCCCGAGAGGTTCTCCCGCACCTTCAGCTTGCCGGTGAAGAACATCCCCAGGGCCTTCAGGTTCAGGGCGATGAACTCGTAGGGCTCGATGACCGCCTGGACGACTGCGCCTCCGGGGCCGTAGCGCACCAGGACCCTGTCCGGGGCCATGGCCTGGTAGACGCCGATGCGCCCCACGCGGTTGACGCGGGCCGTCCCGGTATAGGTCTCGTCCTCGATACCCAGGGTGATCCTCCCGCCGCGGCTCTTCCTGACCTCGTCGGCCAGGGCATCGAAGGTTCCGACCTTCCCGCCGTTGACGGTGATGTGGCCCTTCTCGAGATATCCCTGTAGCGCCGGCGTCTTCGCCAGGGGGATGCTCTCCCGCGTGCCGCCCCCGGCAGCGTCAGCGTTGAACACGATCTCCTCGTTCAGCTCCGGTGTGACGTCGATCGTCAGGGCACGGCCCTTTCTCAGGATCTCCAGGGTCACCGCGTTCCCGGCACGCGGGCCCACGTAGGCCGTGAGCTCGGCCTCGTTCTTCAGGGCCACCCCGTCGGCGGAGACGATCTCGTCCATCTCCCTGAGCCCCGCCGAGGCGGCCGGCCCGCCCTTCACCAGGCCGGCGACGAGTATGCGGGTCCCGTAAGGGGCCACGCCGATTTCGTGGCGCCCGGTTTCCTCCTGGAGCCTCGGCGTCACGTTGAAGGGTATTCTCCTGCCGTCGCGCTCCACCGTCACCTCCGTGGGCACGCCCTCGCTGAAAAAGACGGCGGTCTGGATGTCCGGGAAGCTCCTGATCTCTTTCCCCCCGATGGAGACGATCCGGTCCCCCGTGCGGATACCCGCCTCGTAGGCCGGGGAAACCCGCTTACCCTGCCGGAGGTGGTCCGGGATGCTGACCATGTTGGTTTCCTTTGAATAGCCCACCAGGTTCATGACGAGGAATATCAGGATGCCGAAGAAGAGGTTGAAGAGGGGTCCCATGGCGACGGTTACGATCCTCCGCCACGGCGCGGCGGTGAGAAACTCGTACCCCTTCCCGGAACGTTCCTCCGCGGGGTCCTCGCCGTAGAACTGGCAGTAGCCCCCCAGGGGGATGGGCGCGATCTGGTAGGTGGTGTCCCCCACTGTTTTCTTGAGGATCGCCTTCCCGAAGCCTATCGAGAACACCCGGGCCTTGATGCCCACCATCTTTCCACCGAGGAGATGGCCGAGCTCGTGCACGAAGATGCAGACGCCGAGGAGAAAGATGCCGGCGACCACGTAGATGACATATTGCATGGTTATACTCCCTCTGGTCAGGTATTCAGGGCGGTGCTGCCCCCCGCCCCGGCGGGTATCGCATCACCGTCCCGTTATTTCAGTTCTATTCAGATCGCGCCTTCATCGCCGGCTCCCCCGCGGGAGGGAGGAGGGTGCGGCCTACTTTGATGAACGGCGCGCCCCTGTCAAGTTACGCCATTTTTTGCATTATCGCCGCGGCGACGGCCCGGGCCTCCCGGTCCGCCTCGAAGATCTCTTCGATGCCGGACTCCCCGCCCCTTCCGGCGGCCTCCATCGTCCGCGCCACGACCTCCACTATTCCCGTGAATCGGATCCTCCCCCCGAGAAAGGCCCCGACGGCCGCCTCGTTGGCCGCGTTGAGCACGGCGGGCATCGTTCCCCCCTCCCGTCCCGCGGCGTAGCAGAGGTCAAGGGACGGGTACCGCTGCCGGTCGCAGGAGGAGAAGGTGAGCGCCCCCACCTCCTCGAGCCTGAGGCGCCCGAAATCGTTCCTCCTCATCTCCGGGTAGGTCAGGGCGTTCAGCACGGGAAAGACCATGTCCGTCACGCCCATGTGGGCGTAAACGGCCCCGTCGACGGTCTCCACCATGGAATGCACGACGCTCTCGGGATGGATGAGCACGTCGATGCGCTCGTAGGGGGCGTCGAAGAGATGGTGCGCCTCGATCACCTCGAGCCCCTTGTTCATCAGCGTGGCGGAGTCGATGGTAATCTTGCTCCCCATGTCCCAGGTGGGATGCGCCAGGGCGCGCTCCGGGGTCACCGTTGCAAGCTCCCCCGGGGGAACGTCCCGGAGGCTCCCCCCGGAGGCGGTGAGGATGATGCGCTCAACCGCCTCGGGGCGGAACCCCCTCATCAGGGAAAAGACCGCGCTGTGCTCGCTATCCACCGGCACCAGCCCGGTCCCCGACTCCGCGAGCCTTCGCTTCACCACCTTCCCCGCCATGACCAGGGTTTCCTTGTTGGCCAGGGCGATCCGCCGCGCCGCGCCGATCCCCGCCAGGGTGGGACGAAGCCCCGCGGCCCCCACGATGGCAGAGACGAGGACATCCACGGGCTCCGCGGCCAGCGCCACCACGCCCCCCTCCCCATCGAGAAACCGTGTCCCGGGGTACTTCTTCCTGAGAAGACGCCCCCGCTCCGAGGCGAGGGCTCCGGGGTCCGCCACGGCGACGACGCCGGGCCCGAACTCCCCGATCTGCCCGTCGAGAAGGTCGAGATTGCCGCCGCAGGCCAGGCCGTGGAGGCGGTACTCGCCGCCGAGGGACCGGAGCACGCGGAGGGCCGTCCGGCCCACGGAACCCGTGGAGCCGAGAATGGTAATGGTCCTGCTCATGGCCCTGGGCGTCGTCAGGAAATCCCCTTCAGCACGAGGTAATAGTAGAAAAGGGGCAGCGAAAAGATCATGGCGTCGAAGACATCCCACATGCCGCCGTGCCCGGGTATGATCGATCCCGAATCCTTGATGGAGCCGTCCCGCTTCACCGCGGATTCCACGAGATCGCCCAGGTTGCCCAGCACGCTGAGGGCGATCCCCAGGAGCACCGACTCAACCATCCCGAAGAGCTGGACCCCGAAAAAAACGGCGTAGACCTCGTTCGTGATGACCATCCCGAGGATGGTGAAGAGAAGCCCGGAAAAGTACCCTTCCCAGGACTTGTTCGGGGACACGGGGAACCCGGTCTTGTGCCTGCCGAAAAGGACGCCGCCGAAATACGCGAAGGTGTCGTTCAGCATTACCGCTATGTTGAGTATGATGACATAGTAGACGCCGTTGACCATGGATTTCAGGAGTATGATATGGGAGAAGGAGAACACGACGAAAACGAGGCCGAAAAGCGTGACGCCCATGGAGTAGGATGCGCCCTTGAGGGGCCTGGTGAAGAGCTGGAGCGCGATGATGATCGAGAGAAAAAGCGCAACGCCCCCCATGATGATCCGGGCGTCGAAGGGCGCGATGTAACGGCTGTACCCCAGTATCTTGCCGAAGGCGAAAAGGTACATGACGACGTTGACGGCCACGGCGGCGATCATCCCGGGCACGACGAAGGCGCGGCCCTCCTCCCCGCGGTCGGTGATGGAATAATATTCCCAGAGGCACGCCAGGGTTATGATAAGCGAGCAGGCCAGGATGGGCAGGGACTGCGCGAGATCGGTGACGATGGTAAACACGTACAGGGGCAGGGCAACCGCCGCACTCAGGATTCTCATCAACGTGGCTTTTGTCACATCGGTCATAACGCTCCAAACCTCCTTTCACGCTGCTGGTACTCGTATATCGCCCGGTGCAGGTGCCGCACCCTGAAATCGGGCCAGAGGACGTTCATGAAGACCAGTTCTGCGTACGCCCCCTGCCAGACCATGAAATTGCTCGTCCTGAACTCCCCTCCCGTGCGGATCAGGAGATCAACGGGCGGGAGGTCCGAGGAGAAGAGTCGCTTCTCCAACTTCTCGGCGGTGATGCCCTCTCCCTTGCCGCTTTCTCGCGCCCATTCGTTGACGGCGTGGACGATCTCCTGGCGGCCCCCGTAATTGACGCAGAAGTTGAGCACGAGGCCCCTGTTGCGGCGTGTCTTATCCACGGCCTCCTGGATAGCGCGTCGGGTGGAGGGAGGGAGCTTATCGCTGAAGCCGCTGTGCTTCACCCGAATTCCCCTCCCGTGGATGTCCTCTATCTTCTCCCTGAAAAAAAACTCGAGAAGCCTCCAGAGGCCCGAAACCTCCGAGGGGGGCCTCAGCCAGTTCTCCGTTGAAAAGGCGTAGAGCGACACCGCCTTAATGCCGAGCGCGATGGCGGCGTCCATGAGGGGCTCGATGATCTCGGCGCCGCGCCGGTGCCCCTCCGAGCGTGGCAGCGACTTCTTTTTCGCCCACCTGCCGTTGCCGTCCATGATGATGGCGACGTGGGCGGGAACGTCCTTCCTTTTTATGAGACGGCCGTAATCCTTCATCTATTGCCCCGTCAGCGCGATCGTCCCGGCATGCCCATGGCGGCGTGGCCTTCGGTCATATGTTCAGTATCTCTTTTTCCTTGTTGTCCATCAGCTTCTGGATCTCTTCTATGTACTTGTCCGTCAGCTTCTGTATCCTCGCGAGGGCGCCCTTCGACTCGTCCTCGGATATCTCCTTCTCCTTCTCGAGCTCCTTTACCGTGTCGTTGCCGTCCCTGCGCACGTTTCGTATCGCCACGCGGTTTTCCTCGGCTTTCTGCTTTGCCTGCTTCACGTATTCCTTCCGGCGCTCCTCCGTCAGGTCCGGTATCTGGATCCTGATGAGGTTGCCGTCGTTGGAGGGATTCAGCGAGAGGTCCGATTTGAGTATCGCCTTCTCGACCTCGCCCAGGTTCCCCCTGTCCCAGGGCTGTATCACCACGAGGCGCGCCTCGGGGCATGAGATGGTGGCGACCTGGTTCAGCGGCATCTCGGAGCCGTACACGTTGACCTTGATTCCCTCGAACATGGCGGGGTTCGCCCTTCCGGTGCGTATGGCGGTGAACTCTTTCTGCAGATTGGCGATGCTTTTCTTCATCCTCTCATCTACGTCGGCTATGACATCCTCTACCATGGCGTCCTCCTGAATCAGGAAATGAGCGTTCCGATCGGCTTCCCGGAAACGATCCCCACCAGGGATCCCCGGTCGAACAGGTTAAAAACCCTTATCGGCATGCTGTTTTCCATGCAGAGCGACACGGCGGTGGAATCCATTACCCCCAGGCGCCCCGCCAGCACATCGATGTACGACATTGATTCATATTTCCTTGCGTCCCGCTCCTTCTTCGGGTCGCCGGTATACACCCCGTCAACATCCGTCGCCTTGAGGAGCAGGTCGGCCTCGAGTTCCACGGCCCTCAGGGCCGCCGCCGTGTCGGTGGTGAAGAAGGGATGGCCCGTGCCCCCGGCGGTGATTACCACGCGGCCGTGCACCAGGTGGTCCAGTGCCTTTCGAATGATGTAGGGCTCGGCGATCTCCTTCATGTCGAAGGGACTCATCACCCGCGCCGGCACCCCCTGGCGCTCAATGGCGCTCTGGATCGCCAGGGAATTCATCACCGTGGCGAGCATGCCCATCTGGTCGCCCGTGACGCGCGGTATCCCGAGTTCCCCGGCGTTCCGGCCCCTGAAGAGGTTGCCGGCCCCCACGACGACGCCGACCTGGACGCCGAGGGCCTGGACCTCCCGGATCTCCCCGGCGATCGCCGAGAGCACCCCGGGATCGATGCCGCTCCCCCCCTCACCGGCGAGAGCCTCGCCGGAGAGCTTCAGGAGGATGCGACGGTACCGCGGTCCGGACCCGGAATCACCGGTCTTCATGCTACATGCCTATCTGGTAACGGGTGAATTTTCCCACCTCTATGTTCTCGCCGAAGGCGGCGATCTTCTGCTTGATCAGGTCCTTGATCTTGACGGCGGGGTCCTTGATGTAGTCCTGCTCCATCAGGCAGACATCGCCGTAGAACTTGTTGAGCTTGCCGTCCACGATCTTCTCGATGACGTTGGCGGGCTTCCCCGAATCCTTCATCTGCTCCCCGTAGATCTCCCGCTCCTTCTCGATCACCGCGGCGGGCACGTCCTCGATCTTTACGTACAGGGGCCCCGAGGCCGCGACCTGCATGCAGAGCTCCTTGGCGAGGGCTTCGAACTCCTCGTTCCGGGCCACGAAATCCGTGACGGTGAGAAGCTCCAGCAGCACGCCGATCTTCCTGTTGGTGTGCACGTAGGAGGCCACTATTCCCTGGGTCACCTCGCGGCCCATTTTCTTGTCGGCCGAGGCGAGTCCCTTTTTCCTGAGAAGCTCAACGGCCTTGTCCATATCGCCCCCGGTTTCCACCAGGGCCTTCTTGCAGTCGATCATGCCCGCCTGGGTCTTCTCGCGCAATTCCTTTATCATTTCTCCAGTCACTTCAGCCACGTCATCTCTCCTTTGCTCGTTGTTGCTTCCGTGCGCGCCGGCGGCACGCAACTGCTACCGCCCGCTTCGTCACGACCGGTACACCTCATCGTCCTCGTCGTATTCCTCTTCCGTCTCCGCGGCGGCCCCTTCCTCCGCGGCGGGAGCGTCGGATGTCTCCTCGGCGTACTCGCCGGATTCCTCACCGGCCTCCTCCTGCACCACGCCGCCCGACTGTCCCTCGAGGACCGCCCTGGACATCACGTCGAGGAAGAGGGCTATGGCCCGAATGGCGTCGTCGTTACCCGGTATCGGGAAGTCGATCTCGTCGGGATTGCAGTTGGTGTCCACGACGGCGAATATCGGGATGCCCATTTTCCGGGCCTCCTGCACGGCGATCGCCTCACGCTTGGGATCGATGATAAAGAGCGCGTCGGGCATGCGCGTCATGTCCTTGATGCCGACCAGGACCTTGTTCTTCTTGTCCAGCTCCCGCTGGAGGTCCAGGCGCTCCTTTTTCGTCTCGGCGTCCCAGTGGTCGCTCTCCTTCATCTGCTCGAGGTCCTTGAGGCGCCTGATCGAGTTGCTCACGGTCTTGAAATTCGTGAGCAGGCCCCCGAGCCATCGCTCGGAAACCCAGAACATGCTGCATTTTTTGGCGTATTCCTCTATGGCGGCCTGGGCCTGCTTCTTCGTGCCCACGAAAAGCACCCTGCCGCCCTTCTCGGCCGTGTCCTTCATGGCGGCGTAGGCGATCTTTATCCTCTGCATGGTTTTCTGCAGGTCGATAATGTGAATGCCGTTACGCGCGGTGAAAATGAATTGCGACATCTTCGGGTTCCAGCGCCTCGTCTGGTGGCCGAAGTGGACGCCCGATTCCAGCAATGCTTTCATTGATACTACTGACAATGATAGTACCCCCTTGTAACAATGTGTTTCGATCATGCCGCGCGGCCGGGGACCGGCGGCGCGGACATGACGATAATCCGTGCCTGGGTGGCCGTACCGGGATGTCCCCGGGGCGTTGCCGAACCGCCCTGCAGGACCATTGTTCCCCGACTCTGTTCGCTATTGCCTTTTCACTCTCGAAGGAGGCAACCGGCGCCGGCCGATTTATTCTTCGCGTCCCGGCGCGAGCCGGAGCGCTGTGTGATGGCCGCGGGCGCGGCCTATACTTTCCTGAACACGAGCACCCCTATGAGGAGACCCGCGATGGAGGAAAGGTTTAACCGGACGCTGAAACTGACGATCTCGAGGTTGAACCCGATCGGGCCCGTAAGGCTTTTCTGGATCACCGCCATGGCGGGAAAGAGCCGCGCCACGAGGACTCCCAGTGCCGATCCGAGTATGGCGCCCACGAGCATGAATGCCAGCAGGTAGCCGATGTTCTGTTTCTCGAAGGTCATGTCAACGATACGGAAACTCAGGTACCTAAATGTGAAGGTGCGTATTTGTCAAGATATTTTTCCGGCCCTTTCAATCGGCCGTTTCATCCCCGGCTTCCGGGACGGCGTCGTCCCCTTCCTCTTCAATGACGCCCTCTTCACCCCGCTCGAGCTTCTTTTTCCTCTTCTCTTCCTTTTTCTTTTTCTTTTCCAGTTCCCTTTTACGCTTTTCGAATTTATAATTGTTTCGTGCCAATTCCCCTCCCCCTGGGACAGAGTTGGTCGGAACGCGGCTTCACCGGCAGGAACGGGGCAAAACGGCGAGGGACCGCCGGCAGTATACATCCCCGGGCCCCATCTGTCCATACAATATTTTTTTTCATACTCCGCGTCATCCCGGTTTTTTTTCTGCCTCTGCCGTTCGTCTACCATGGAACAGCGAATTGCACGGACAGCGGGGTTGCCATGCTATCAAGGGCGGTATCATTCGGCATGCACGGGATCGACGCGCGCGTCATCGAGATCGAGGTGGACATCCTCCGCGGCCTGCCGAACTTCATCATCGTGGGACTCCCCGATTCGACCATCCGCGAATCACGGGAGCGGATCCGCTCCGCCATCGAAAACAGCGGCTTCGAGTTCCCCCCGAAGAATTTCGTGGTGAACCTGGCGCCCGCAGGATTCAAGAAACAGGGCGCCACCTTCGATCTCCCCATCGCCCTTTCGATACTCCGCGCCACGGGCCAGGCCGGGGTCGACCCCTCCGCCGTGCCCATGGTGGGGGAACTTTCCCTGGATGGCAGGGTAAAACCGGTCCGGGGCGTCATCTCCATGGCTATCGCCATCTACCGTCGCGGGTACCGCTCCGTCATCGTTCCCCACGAAAACAGGCATGAGGCCGCCGCCACGGGGGAGATCGGGGTCTATCCCGTGGAAACAATCGGCGACGCCCTGGAGGTGCTCGGGGGAGGAAGGCGCCCCTTCACCACGCCTGCCGAAGCGGCCCGCACATCCCACGGTCCCGACTTTTCCGACGTCCATGGCCAGGAATCGGCCAAGCGCGCCATCGAGATCGCCGCGGCGGGTCATCACAACATTCTCCTCTACGGACCGCCGGGTTCGGGGAAGACGATGCTGGCAAAGCGGATACCCTCGATCCTTCCCCCCTTCGACCGGGACCAGGCCATCGAGACGACCATGATCCATTCCGCCGCCGGGGGCCTCGAAGGCGCCCGTGGTCTCGTCACCGAGCCCCCCTTCCGCTCACCGCACCACACCTCGTCGGACGCCGCCCTGGTGGGAGGCGGCGCCGTTCCCTCCGTGGGGGAGGTCTCCCTGGCCCACAACGGCGTGCTTTTCCTCGACGAATTCGTGGAGTTCAGGAACAACGTGATACAGGCGTTACGCCAGCCCCTGGAGGACTACGAGATAACCATTGCCCGGGCCCTGGGGACCTTCCGCTTTCCCGCGGATTTCATGCTGGTGGCGGCGAGCAACCCGTGCCGCTGCGGCTTTCTCCTGGACCCGGAGATACCCTGCACCTGTCCGCCCCACCTGGTCCGCTCCTACTTCCAGAAGATCGCGGGGCCCATACTCGACCGGATAGATATCGAGGTACCGGTGAACCGCGTACCCCACAGGGATCTCTTCGATGCCGCCCCCCGGGAGGGCTCCGCAGGGATGAAGGAAAGGGTTTCCGCAGCGCGGGCGATCCAGAAGAGCCGCTACGGCGGGAGTCCCACCCGCTACAACTCCCGCATGACCCAGGAGGAGATCAGGACCCACTGTCGTCTCGACTCCCGCGCCGAGGGCGTCCTCGACCTGGCGGTAAGGCGGACCGGCATCACGGCGCGCTCATTCTTCAAGATACTCAAGACCGGCCGCACCATCGCGGATCTTGATGGAAAACCGGTCATCGGATGCGAACACATCCTTGAGGCGCTTTCCTACAAAAACCTGCACCGCACCTACGACCTCTGATGCCGCCGGGGCCTTCTCCTCCGGTATGACTGCAGGAGGTATTCCCCGGCATCGTCCGCGTCGAGGGGCTGTGAAAAGTAGTACCCCTGTCCGTACTCGCACTCGAGCTCCCGGAGGAGATGCAGGTGTGACGCTTCCTCGATTCCCTCCGCCACGACGGACATGTTCAGGTTGTGGGCCAGGCCCACCACGGAGCGGACGATATGTTCGCTCTGCTCGTCCATGTGCATCCAGCGCACGAAGGAGCGGTCGATCTTCAGCGTGTCCACGGGGAAATGCTGGAGATAGCTCAGGGAGGAGTAACCCGTGCCGAAATCGTCCATGTAGATCGGGTGGCCGAAGGATTTCAGGTTGAGGAGCTGCATGTTGGCGCTTTCCATGTCGTTCATCAGGGCGCTCTCGGTTATCTCGAAGCCCACGGACTCATGGGGGAGACTGTATCGCTTCACGCAGGTCCTGATTTTGCTGGAAAGCTCCGGATGCACGAACTGGTTCGCCGAGAGATTGATCCCGACCCGTATCGCCCCGCCCACGGCGATGGTGTCGCGCCACACCTGGAGCTGCCTCGACGCCTCCTCGATTATCGAGAAACCGAGGGGAATGATGAGGGGAGTCCTCTCCGCCACGGGGATGAACTCCGCGGGAGCGAGGAGGCCGCGGGAAGGATGGCGCCATCGGACAAGGGCCTCGAAGCCCGCGACACGGTCCTCCACGAGATCGACGATGGGCTGATAGTGAAGAATGAATTCACCCTTTTCCACGGCGCGCCTGAGCTCCTCCTCCACACGCAGGTCATCGTCGCCGGGGGACCGGGCGCCGTTGAACCCCGTGGCGGCGCAGATTTTCCCGTGGAGAAGGTCCCTGCTCCTCACCAGGGCGGAAAGGGCCGAGGCGTGTCCCACGGCGTTGTCCAGGAGGGAAAGGATGAAGCTCACGAGCTGGGCGGGGGTCGCCGTCAGGGAGTACTCCTTCCCGCGATGCGCGCATCGGATCGAAAGGGCCGTCTCCGGGGCCTCGACGGGACCCCTCTCAATAATGTCCCGGATCCTGGCGACCAGGGCGTGGTTGCTCACGGGGGCTATGATGGCGTGGGCGATCCCGCGGTCAAGAGCGCCGAGAAAAAAATCCGCGCCCGCGCCGGAGGAGAAGATGACAAAGGGGATTCCCTTCCCCGCGGCGGCCTCCCGGACCCCGCAGAGAAGCCGCCCCTCGCCGATCAGCCTTTCACTGGCCCGGCAGAGCACCAGGTGGGGCCTGAAGCCCTCCAGGGACCCGATGGCGTCGTGCTCGTTGACGGTGACGCGGACATGGAATCCGTTTTTTACAAGGGCGTCCCTGATGGCGCTCCGGTCAATGAATCCCGGGTCCAGGATCAGGATGTTATATGTATCGTGTTTCATTGGAGGCACATCACCGGCATCCACGTGTATCCCGTACGATGATGAATTGTCCCACGCCCCGAAACGCGCGTCAAGCCGAATCGCGCGCGGGATGGGGTAATTTTTTCTTGAAATTATTCCCTTTCCGGTGGAAAGTGCTTTCCTGGCATCATGCATGCAATTCGGACGGAAAAATACGACTGTTCCGAGGAAGGGGGATGGAGGCAGCGCGATGGGAATTGACGATGATTTCAACCTCTACAAGCTGATCATCAAGTCGGTGGAAACGCAGATAAAGGAAAACGATCCTCCCGCAACCAAGGAGACCTTCGAGCGCCTCGTCGCCGCGGGGAACGACGAGGCCGCCGCCAAGGAGAAGATCGCCTCCATCATCGCCGAGGAAATCTATCTCACCATGAAGGACAACCGCAAAATAAGCGGGGATGATTTCGCCCGGAAACTCGCCGAGCTGGAATAGGCCGCGCCCCCTTCACCCGTCGTAACGAATGCACCGGACTGCCCTCCCCTGTGGATCGACACGAAGGACCACGGGGCCACGCGTGCACTCCTCGATTCCCATGTAACAGCGGGGGTGGAACACGCATCCTTCAGGGGCTCCCTTCATCTCCGGCACCATGCCGGGTATGGTCCGCAGCTTCTCGACCTTTTCCCCGATCCTTGGTATCGCGCCCAGGAGCCCCCGGGTGTAGGGATGCCCCGGCGCGCCGAAGACCTCGGTGGTCGACCCCTCCTCGACGATCTCCCCTGCGTACATGATGGCGATCTCGTCCGCGATGGATGCCGCCACGCCCAGGTCGTGGGTGATCAGGATGAGCGACATCTCCCGCTCCTCCTGGATCTTCAGGAGAAGATCGAGTATCTGCGCCTGGATCGTCACGTCCAGGGCCGTGGTGGGCTCGTCGGCTATCAGGATTGACGGCGACGTGGAGAGTGCCATGGCGATCATCGCCCGCTGTCGCATGCCCCCCGAGAGCTCGTGGGGATAGGAGGAAAGGCGCCGGGAAGGATCGGGAATGCCCACGCTGTTCAGGAGATCCGCGGCGTACTCATCCGCCTCCGCCCTTCCCATGCCGAGGTGAAGTTCAAGGCTCTCGCCGATCTGGTAGCCGATGGAGAACACG
>CAZKPR010000108.1:0-12973 GCA_964554685.1 uncultured Leptospirales bacterium
ATGGTTCTTCACCATTCATTTTGCATTTTTTCGCCACAGGGCACACCGGTCTTTTTCCCGGATTCTTCCGGGGTGCTTCCGGCTCACCAGTGCCCCTCGACATTGGCCCCGTCGACCTTTTTCAGCCGCCCCGCCTTGAAGGCGTCGATCGCCTCCTTCACCGTGCCCGATTCCGAAAGATAGATCTCGATTCCCGCGGCGCTCAGGGTCCGGAAGGCCTTGGGCCCCACGTTGCCGGTCACCAGGGCCCCGGCGCCGGCATTGATGACCGTCCGGGCCGCCTGTATCCCCGCCCCCTGGGCAAGCTCGAGGTTTTGCGTGTTGGCGATATGAGTGGCATCGCCCGCTTCTGTATCATACACAATGAAATGCGCCGCGCGTCCGAACCGTTCGTCGAGTTCCGCGTCAAGGTTTTCACCGCGGGATGATATCGCGATTTTCATTTTTTCTCCTCCTTCACGCTGCCATCAGCCTTTCCGCGGGGACGCCGTTTTCCCCTCCCGGTGCCCGAGCCTCTTCGCGGGCAGCCACCGGGGTATCCCGCGCAGCAGGGGAGGGGGCAGTTGGTGATGTAGCGCTCGATTATCTCGTCCACGGGACCGCTTATCCAGGGTATCAGCCTGAGCCCGCGGTCGCAGATGATCTGCGATACGTGGCAGCTCACCGCGCTGCTGATGACCGTGGACACGCCGAGTTCCTTCAGCCTGTCGATCTTTACCAGCTCGTTTTCCTCGTTGATCGACAGGATGATTTTCTGGACGATCTCGTTTCCCGCGATCTCGAATATCGCGAACCTGCTCGATACGTCGAGGAGTGGCGAGATATGGTCCTGGAAAACCGGAACGGCGATTAATTCCCGCTTCATGAACAATATAAAAGCACGTATCGTGCCACTTGGTATGTTATTGCATTCATTGCGGGGGAAACGTCTCTGTTCCCGCTGTTATAGCCATGGAATGCCTTGAAATCAGGCTGATGAGGCGTCCGGGTTCATGCGGCCTCGAGTGGCGCAACTATTAATCGTACGTAAATATTGCAAAATGCATTACGGCATTGTTGCTTATAATGCAATTTGCAATACTATTGGCCGGGAGATTCTATCCCGAAACGCTTCATTTTTCTCCAGAGCGTGGACGCGTCGATCCCCAGCTCCTTCGCGGTCTTTCCCCGGTTCCAGTCGTTCCGTTCAAGGGCGCGCGTGATGTGCAGGCGCTCGAGTTCGTCGAGGGTCATGGTGTCCCCGGCGGGGGGACCGAGGGATTGAAGATGATGGGGAAGGTGTTCCCTCCGGATGTAGGCCTCGCGGCAGAGGACGAAGGCGTGCTCGATGAGGTTTTCCAGCTCGCGGATGTTTCCCGGGTACTCGTGGTTCATCAGGATGTTCATCACCTCGTCGGTCACGCCGGTTATCCGCTTCTCCTTCAGCACGTTGAATTTCTTGATGAAGTGCTCCACCAGGAGCGGGATGTCCTCCCTCCGCTCCGCCAGGGAGGGGAGCCTGATGGTGAACACGTTGAGCCGGTAGTAAAGGTCGTCCCGGAAGGTACCCCGGGCCACCTCTTCGGTGAGGTTCTTGTTCGTCGCGGCGATGATCCGCACGTCGGCCCGCACCGGGGCGGACCCGCCCAGGGGTTCGTATTCGCGCTCCTGGAGGAAGCGCAGCAGCTTCACCTGGAGGAGGGGGGAGAGCTCGCCGATCTCGTCGAGGAAGAGGGTCCCCCCCTCGGCGCGGGCGATTTTCCCCTGCCGGTCCTTCTTCGCGTCGGTGAAGGCCCCGGCCTTATAGCCGAAGAGCTCAGATTCCAGGAGGTTGTCCGGCACGGCGGCGCAGTTGATCACCACCAAGGGACGCGCGGCGCGCCGGCTCGCGTGGTGGATCGCCCGGGCAAAGAGCTCCTTCCCCGTGCCGCTCGGGCCCTCGATGAGGATGGAGCTGTCGCTCACGGCGATGTCGGGAAGGATCGCGAAGAGGTCCCGGATCCTCCTGTTCTTGCTCACGATGTCCTCGTAGGTGTAGGCCCCCTCGATCTCCTTCCTGAGAAGCTCGATGGCGGAGATGTCCCGGAAGGTTTCCACGCCGCCGATCACCTCCCCGGCGCGGTTCTTCAACAGTGCCGTGCTGATGCTCAGAGGAACCTTTTCGCCCCGGGCGTTCACGATGTAGATCGTCTTGTTGACGATGCTGCTCCCCGTGCGCATCGTCTCGCGGAGGGCGCAGGAATGCTCGCAGATGCTGGTGTGGAATATCTCGAAGCAGAGCTTTCCCAGGGCGTCTTTTTCGCCGATTCCCAGGATCTCCTCGGCGGCGCGGTTCATCGAGGTGATGCGGAACTCCAGGTCAACGGTGAAGACGCCGTCGGCGATGCTGTCGAGAATGATGTTCTTTTCCTTGGATTTCATTAGAGCCGCCATTACGGACCGCGCGCCGCTGATGATTACGCCGTGGCGGCGTTCATTATTATGGAAACGCCGCCGGAGCGCAAGCAGAATAGGCGGTTCCCGCGGGGAATCAGAAGCTCGACACCGGGGGGAGCTCCGTCTCCGGGTATATCTGCCCGTGGACCGGGGGCATTGAGTTGTAGGCCCAGGTGATGTCGACGGTGCCGAGCCTGACGCCGCGGCTGCGCCGCGGGCCGTTGTACACGCCGCGGACGAGAATGTCCTCCATCTGCATGGTCATGGAGAAGACCGCGACGGTGGATCCCGGCGGCACCGCGGCGAGTTCGTCGCCGTAGGGGCCCATGCTGAAGGCGAGCCTGCCGCTGTCCGCGGCGCGGCACTGGAGCAGGGGTATAATGACGGGGTAGCCGTCTCCCGCGACGTAGGAGAGGAAGGAGAGGGAGCCGACCCGGTCGATGATGGAGAGGGCGAAGGGCTTCAGGATCGGCGCGATCCTTCTCCGCATGCCGCCCCTGGCGAAGGCCGTGGCGGCCATGGCGAGGGCGATGCTCCCGAGGGGGAGGCCTTCGCGCTCAGTGACCCTTTCCAGGTCAAAGAAGTGCACGGTGTTGACGCCGAAATAGGCGTTGTAGCGGAACATCGGCTTCTCGTTCATCATCCGGTACTCTGGTCCCTCCTTCATGAGATGGGTCCACCGCGCGGCGCCCCGCCAGAGGGCCCGGTCAAGGGTCATGATGAGAAAACCGACCCGGTTGTTCCGCTGCATGAATTCCTTGGAAAGGCCGCGCGAGAACTCCCCCAGTGCCATCCGGTCCGGGGCTACGGGCTGGAGCGAGGTGAGAAGGCTCACGTGGGGGAGCCCCTCGGGGTTTACCGTCGCCACGAGGGCGACCTTCTCCGTGGGATCGAGTTTCGCGATTTCCTCTTCGGTAAATGCGTGCCGTTCCGCTTTCATTGTCGCTGCACCTCCCCGCGGCGTCGCCGCGCTGACTGTCACCCTCAGCAGGTCCCGGGGCGCCGTGCCGCCTCCGGGCGCCTTCCCGTCCCGCCCGTACCGTCACCGGGAAGGCGCGCCGGTCCGGTCCAGGCTACGATCGCCGGGTCAACGCCCGATCTCCGGGCGACATCGGCGAGCTCATCCATGGTCTCCCTCTCCATGAGGCCCCTGCCGCCGTAGGGCCAGGGCATACCGAGGCGAAGATACTTGTCGCGGCAGAGATCGTTGAAGGCGCAGAGCTCCCATCGCGTCACCCTTCCCTTCAGGTTCGAGGCGATGAAGGCGCCGATTCCCATGATGTTCTCCCTTCGGTCCGTCGCTCCCGGAATGATCGGCGTCCTGATCCATATCTCCCGCGGCATGATCCGGTCCCGCGCGAAGTCCGCGGCGTGGATGAGGTTGGCGAGGATCCGCTCGTTGCCGCTCCCGGTGTATTCCGCGTGCCGGGCCGAATCGATCTCCTTGATGTCGTAGAGAAGGAGGTCGGCGTGGGGAAGGATCATGTCGAGCTGTTCGGGCCTGCACTGGCCGCTCGTGTCGAGGGCGGTATGAATGCCCCTCCGCTTCAGCTCCCTGAAGAACGCGGCCACGAAAGGCGCCTGGAGCGCGGCCTCTCCCCCCGAGGCGGTCACCCCCCCCGTGGCGCCGAAGTAGGGGGCGTCCCGGGACGCCTCGTCCGCCAGCTCGATGACCGTCCAGGCGCTTCCCATCAGCTCGAGTGCCGTTGAAGGGCAGGCCCCGGCGCAGGTGCCGCATCCCACGCATGCCCGGCGGTCGATGACGATGCCTTCGTCCCTGGAGGAAAGCGCGCCCCGGGGGCAGGCATCGAGGCAGATCCCGCACCCGATGCACCGGGATTCGATCCACTGGAGCTGGGGCTTTCTTTCGATGCTCTCCGGGTTGTGGCACCACGCGCAGCGAAGGGAGCATCCCTTGAAGAATACCGTGGTGCGGAGGCCGGGCCCGTCCTCCGTGGACATGCGCTGGATCTCGAGGACCGTGCCGGTTAACTCGTTGATGGCGCCAGGGGCGTTCATGTCGGTTCCAATCCTGGTCACGGGGCCTCACACCGAGGTGTGGCTCAGCCGCGCGATCACCTCGTCCTGGAGCTCCCTGCCGATGGAGGTGAAGTAGGCGTTGTACCCGGTGATGCGCACCAGGAGGTGCCGGTAATCCGCCGGGTGTTCCTGGGCGTCGCGAAGCACTTCCGGGTCGAGGACGTTTATCTGGAGCGCCGTGCCGCCGTTCTCGGCGTATCCCCTCAGGAAGGCCTTCAGCTTCTCCCGGTGCTCCGGGCTCTTCACGATGGAGGGGTTGAAGGTGATGGTGTGGCTCGCGCCGTTCGGTAGGAGGTTCACGTACTCACCATGGTCGCCGGCTCCCGGCGCGGTCCTGCCCCCCAGGGCCTTGCCCACGCTGTTGGCGTTCGCCGTCGGGCCGTTGATGTCGGCCCCGTTGGAGGGGCAGATGGCGTTGGAGAGAAACTTGCCCCGGGGCCTGCCGTCGGGGCTCGCCGCCATGATATAGCCGTCACCGGCCCAGTAGTTCCAGGAGAGCATCCCGGGGCGGAACCGGCGGTTCGTGGAGCGCGTGCGGTGTTTCCATGTCTCCTCGGTCCAGAGCTTCATCACCTCGAGGGCCATGGCGTCGGCCCTGTCGTCGTCGCGGCCGTACTTGGGTGCGCGGTTTTTCGCCAGGGCCTGGAGCACCCCGTGGCCCTCCCAGTTGTCCCTCAGGGCGCGGACCAGCTCCGTCATGGTGCATTTCTTCTCGTCGAAGACCAGGTATTTGATCGCCAGGAGCGAGTCCACGGTGGTGGCGAAGGTCACGGCCTCCATGGTGGTGAAGCTGATCTCCGCGCCGCCCTGGGTGACGTCGATCCCATTTTCGGCGCACCCCATCACCAGGCAGGAAAGGTAGGGGGTGCGGAAGAACTTCGCGCGCGCGGATTCCGACGCCTCCTGGACCTCGACGCATTTTCGGAGTATGTATTCCGTCTGTTTCGCGTAGGCGTTCCAGAATTTTTCCCAGGTCCCGAATCCCCTCGGGTCGCCGGTGTCCGGTCCGTTACGGCGGATTGTTTCGGCCTTTCCGGTCATGATGTCGACCACGGGGAGAAGGTCCCTTCCCCCCGTGAGGGCCAGCTCCACGGCCTTCAGGAGGTTTATGTTGTTGTCCACGGTGCCGGAGCGGTCATTTCCCTGCATGGTGTTCTCCAGGCATCCCACGGGGGCGTAGTCATGGACGTTCTGCCCGTTGATGAGGCCCTCGATGCCCGCGCGTTTCGCCTCGCGCATCATCCCCGCCATGGAGCGCTCGTCGAAGTTCAGAAGGAAGGGCGCACCCTGGCTCGAGGAGACCATGGCGACGACCCGGTCCAGGAGCCCGTCGGGGCTTCCCCTGTGGAGGCGCACGTTGGGCTTCGGCTCGAGGATGGGAGAGAGCTCGTCGATCACCTCGAGCATGGCGTAGGTGAGGTCGTTCGTCATGTCGGCGCCGTCCCTGCCCAGTCCCGAGAGGGTGACGAGCTGGCCGTACCCCGCGGTGATGCCGTTGTTCCCCGTGCGTATCATGGCGTCGTAGGCGTAATTGCACCGTATCCAGAAGCACCGGAGGAGCTCCTTGCCGAACTCCCGGTCCATTCCCCCGGCGAGGGACTTCTCCCAGTAGGGGAGGAGGTAGCGGTCGATCAACCCGAAGGAAACGCCCGGGCCGGGATAGTTCTCGTCGCTCATGACCAGCATGTGGGTGAGCCAGAGGGCCTGGAGCGCCTCCCAGAAATCGCGGGGGGGCTCCCAGGGAACGCGATCGAGGTTTTCCGCCATCCGGCCGAGCTCGGCCCTCCGGGCGGCATCGGGTTCCCCTTCCGCCAGGTCCCGGCAGAGGGCGGCGTACCGCGCCGCGAGGTCCCGCGGCATGGTGGCGGCGGTCATCATCGCCCTGAGCTGGGCGCCGCGCGCTCCCTTCCGCTCGCGGTCCGGCAGGGCGTTGTAGTGCGCCACCAGGTCTGCGTGGATGCCCTTCCATCCCAGGTGGAGGGCGCGCTCGTATCCGGGAACCAGGTGCCCGCTCGTGGCCCCGGCGTTGCCGTAGCCGTGGTCATGGAACCACTTCACCAGGTTGCGGGCGCCCCGTTTTCCCAGGAGCATCCTGTCGAATTCCCGGCTTTCCTTTTTCGTGAGACAGAAGGAGCACTGCACGTTGAATCGTCCCCCGGCGATCAGGTCGCCGGGAAGGACCTCGGCGGGAAGGCGGTTCACCATCACCTCCCTGGTGAACCACGCGCGCCGTTCCGCGAGGCTCCAGGTCCAGAAATCGGGATGGAGCCTCACCTCCCTGGCCGAGAGCTTAAAAGAGGAGCGCAGGGTCTGCTGGAGCATGTAGGTCTCCGGCACGATATAGTAGGTCATCTCGTTGTAGACCGTGTCCCAGGGAGTTCCCGTTGTCCAGGCGGTCATCTCGTTGGTCCAGGGCCTCTCGGCTCCCTTGAAGTAGTAATCCCTGAGCCACGTCACGCGATCGGAGAGGTGGTGGGGGGTCTTGATGGACGGGGTTGTATGACGTGCGGGCTCCATGGATTCCTCCTGGCAGTAACGCTGCGATACGACTATAAGATACAGCCGGAAGGACCGGCCGTAAAGACATTTTTTTTCGTTCAGAGGCGGATAGCCGCACGGTAGGAATCGAAACAGGCCTTTTCGATGCGTATCAGGCTCGCGAAGGCGTCCGTGAAATCGATCCTCCCCGTGGTGAAGAGCCCGTGGCCCCATACGATGGCGCCGATCCCCTCCATGGCCGGTGGAAGCGTTGTGATGATCCCCCTGGGGCCGGTGCCCACTTCTCCCGGGACGATTGGCACGCCGCCGGCATATCGTTTCCTGTTGCAGCGGGTATGGCACGATCCCCTGAACTCGCACCCTTCCTCGTCGCATATCATCGACATGATGACGCAGAACCGGGGATGCCCGTGAAGGATGGCGCGGCAGGGAGCGCGGAGGTAGACGCCGCGGTGGGCGCCGAGCTCGCTTGATGCCGTGACGGCGGCGGTGGAGGAGCCGTCCAAGGGGCAGGGATCGATATATCCCTCGAGTTCGTCGAGGGAGCTGCCGGTCTGGCTCATATAGATCGTGTCGCCGAAGCGGCAGGAAATATTTCCGAAGAAGGAGTCCACCATGCGCGAAAGGACGGTCATCCGCCCCGCCTCGGCCATGGCGGGAATGACTTCCATAGAATTGGTGAAGGGTCCCCGGCTGACCGGCGCGTAATCGATCGCCTCCATGAAGGACCCGTAGGAGTCCAGGGCCGACCGGGCCAGGCGGCTGTCCTGGCCGGCCAGGGGGGCACCGCGCATCAAGGTGTAGCGACAGTCCCTGAAGAACTTGACGAAGAGGGAGAAACATACGGAGCTGAAGGTCACGAAGGCCTGCTCCGGGCTCACGGTGCCGAAGGTGACGATCCCTTTCCCCGGCACCAGGGCTGATTTCCTTTTCCTGAGAAGCGGCAGTATGGCGCCGGCATTGAAGGAGGACGCCACGGGGATGTCGTGGAGGAAGGTCCGCGTCTCGCAGTCCTCCGGGCCGATCACGTCATGTCCCGCGGCGAGGCGGTTCATAATCGAGAAGTAGGGTTCCGCGGGCCTCGCGAAGAGGATGCTGTTTATGTTCAGACCGCGCACCACTTCCCCGAGGACCTCTGTTTCGGGCCCGTGCCTGCTCCATACCAGCTCCGCGTCAAGGCCCCCCAGTATCGGCTCCCCGGGGTCGCAGAGGCCGTGGGCCTCGAGCTTGGCCGCGTACTTCTCGAGAAGGCGTATCATTCCAGCCCGAGCCCCCGTATCGTTTCTTCCGTGGGAATCCCGTTTGAATCCAGCCCGCGCACCCGGTAGTAGGCCGCCAGGGCGGAGAGGAATTCCTCCCGATCCAGGGGCGGGATCTCGATGCCCTCTCCCCCGGTGCCCGCCTCGTTGAAGAAGCGCCCGGGGAGGATGTCGTCGGCCGCGGCGAAGCCATTGGAGGCGTTGATGATTCTTTCCTGGCAGGAGGCGCGCTCGCCCACCTTCATCAGGTCCTGTGCCGTAAAGGGAATACCCGTGACCGCCCCGGCGGCCCTGGCGTATTCCTCGAGGGACGCGGCCAGGAAGAGGAAGCGGCATGCGGTGAGGGAGTCCGCCGCGGCGTTCGTGTCCTCGGCAATCTTTATGATACGGGCCTTCCCGCTGAAAGAGAAGCGTTCGGTTGCCACGGGTTTCCTGAGTATTTCATGGGCGATCGGGTAGGCCCTGAGATGGCACGCACCCCTCGTGGAGACCGAATAGGCCAGGGCCATGCCGTAGGCGCCCCGTGGATCGTAGGCGGCAAGCTCGAGGCCCTTCACCGACATGGAAAGGCCTTCCCTGCCGTGGCTGGCAGCGTAGCGCCGCGAGCCCTCCTTGAGGGCGGCCCCCTCCCCGCGGGAGAGGCCGATATCCTCAACCAGGGCCAGGAGTGCGGCGGGCGAGGGCTTTTCCCCGGTGATCTCGAGGTAGCAGGCAAGGGTGGAGGCCGCGGAGATGGTGTCCATCCCCAGGTCGTTGCATAGCCGGTTGGCCTCCACGACGGCGTCAATGTCGCGGTTCCCCACGAGGGCGCTGAAGTGCGACATGGTCTCGAATTCAGGCATGGCCCGGCCGTTGGCGCCCCTTTTCTTGCAGAGTATCCGGCAGCCGCGGCACCCGGTCTTCGAGGGCGCATAGCGCTCGCGGTAGTGCCAGGCGTTCATCGACGGGGCGGCAGGGAACAATGTTTTTCGGAAATTGTCCGTGGGCATCATGCGCCGGGCATGCATGAGGTCGTAGAGGGCCCCGGTGCCGAATTCGGATATGCCGAGCTCTCCCAGGAGTATCGGCGAGGCAGATGCCAGGCGGTGTATCTCCTCCCCTGCCCGGGCCAGATCACCGGGATCGAACACCCCGGTTTTTCCCGTGCCCGTGACGTGGAGGTACTTGATGTTTTTTGCCGCCATGACGAGGCCTGTACCGCCGCGCCCGGCGAAAAAATGACCGTCCACGGCGATACCGGCAAAGCGCACGCCGTTTTCCGCCGCGGGACCGACGACTGCGTATGAACCTCCGTCGGGAAGGCTTTCAATGCACCGGGAGACCCGGGCGCCCGCCAGGTGCGCGGCGTCAACGATGCGCACCTCCCCGTCGACGATCTCGATACCCGATAACCGGTCCCGCCGTCCCGTGATGACAAGTCCGTCCCACCCGGCGCGCTTGAGATGAATGCCGATGCCGCCTCCCACGGAAGAGTCTCCCACGGCACCGGTGAGGGGCGAGCGGGTCATGACGCAGGAGCGTGCCGAGGAGGGGGCGGCCGTGTCGGTGAGGGGGCCTGTGAAAAAAAGCAGGGGCATTGCCGGCGCGTCCCAGGACTCCCGGGCGTGATGCCTGAGAAAATGACCCGCCAGGGCACGCCCGCCGAGGAATTTCCCGTAGAGATCCGCCGGGGGCCTGATCACCCGGGTGGCGCCGTTATCGAGATCTATGGCGAGTATTTTTCCAGACCAGCCGTTCATTGCGTGTACCTGAGACTCTTTTCACCCCGGGGTGGGCTCACTCTGCGCCGGGTCCTTCGAAGTTGCAAGGAAAAAAAAGAGCGGGGATTGACCCCGCTCCTCCGCGTTAGTTTCAGAATCCGCCGCTATTCGCCTGATTCGTCGGCGTACATCTCGTTGATTTCCTTCGCGTATTTCTCGCTGATCACCTTCCGCTTCACCTTCTGGGTGGGAGTCAGCTCCCCGGTGTCCTGCGTCCACTCGGAATTCAGGACCGTGAACTTCCGTATCTGCTCGACCCTGGCGTACTGCGCGGTGTAGGTGTCGATCTCGCTCCTGATCAGCTTCTGCACCTCCTCGCTCCTGACGAGATCGTCACGGGAGCTGAAGGCGATTCCCTTCTCCTTCGCCCAGCTCTCCAGCTCGGGGAACGCGGGCACCACGAGGGCGGAGAGGAACTTCCTCTTGTCGCCGATGATGCCGATCTGCTCGATGAAACGGGACTCCTTGATGCTTCCCTCGATGTTCTGGGGCGAGATGTTCTTTCCCCCGGCGGTGACGATGATGTCCTTGATGCGTCCCGTGATCTTGAGGAAGCCGTCCTCGTCGACCAGGCCGATGTCGCCGGTGCGGAAGAAGCCGTCGGGCATGATGGCCTCCCGCGTCGCCTCCTCGTTCTTGTAGTACCCCGCCATCACCTGGGGACCCTTGATCAGTATTTCGCCGTCGTCGGCGATTTTCACCGTGGTCTCCGGTATCGGCTGTCCCACCGTCGCGGGCTTGATGAACCAGGGACGGTTGAAGTTGGTGATCGGCGTGGTCTCCGTGAGGCCGAACCCCTCGAGGATCTTGAAGCCCATGCCGATGAAGAACTCGGCGTCGGACTGGGAGAGCGGGGCCCCCCCCGATATGGCGTAGCGGAGCCTGTCCATGCCGAGGGCCACCTTCAGCTTCGAGAGAACGAGCTTGTCCGCCAGGTTGTACTTGAATGCGAAGAAGCCCTTCCGGGGAAGGTCGCGGCACACCAGGGGGAGGTTCTTCGCCGCCTGGCGCATGGCGAAGTTGAAGATCTTTTTCTTCAGGCCCGGTGCGTTCGCCACCTTGGCGAGTATGCCGGCGTGGACCTTTTCGTAGATGCGGGGCACGCTGATGATGATTGTGGGCCGCACCTCCTGGAAATTGTCGAGGAGCTTCTCGATGCTTTCGGCGAAGGCGGTTTTCGCACCCGACCAGAGCGCGCCGTGGAAGCCGGCGGTCCTTTCAAGGGAGTGGGAGAGGGGGAGGAATGAAAGGTAGAGATCCTCCTGGGTGAGAAGGTCTTTCCCCGTTTTCGGGTCCCGCATCTCCGACAGGGTGTTGCGCACGTTCGACACGTAGTTGTTGTGCGTCAGCATGACGCCCTTCGGATTCCCCGTGGTGCCCGAAGTGTAAATGAGGGTCGCCAGGTCGCCGGGATCGATGTTGGCGAGGCGCGTTTCGAAAACCTCCTTCTTCGGGTTATCCTTGCCGGTCTTCAGGGCCTCGGTGAGGGTAAGGACGTTGTCCCCCTTGCTCGCGGGCTCATCGAAAACGATTATTTCTTTCATTCCCGGCAGCTTTGAACGGATCGAGAGGATCCTGTTGAGGTGGTCCTCCGTGCCCACGAAGCAGATCTTCGAATCGGAATTGCCCAGTATGTATTCCGATTCCTCCGCCGAGTTGGTCGCGTAGATCGGCACGTCCACGGCGCCGATGGAGTTTATCGCCAGGGCCGCCAGGTGCCATTCCCACCGGTTGGGGGAGAAGAGCCCCACCTTGTCGCCCTTTTCCACCCCGATCGAGAGGAGAAAGTAGGCCAGGTTGTGGACCATGTCGTTCATCTCGTTCCAGGTGATGTCGAGCCATGCGCCTTCCTTTTTGTATGATGCATAAGGCCTGTCCCCGTATTTGGCGGCGCTGTTCTGAAATACCGCCGCCATCGAGTTTTCCTGTAATTGCGCCATTGTAACCTCCTTAACTGATCCGTCCTTTTTTTTTGATACGTACCCCGCGCCCGTGGGCCGGGTGAAATGTGTGCCGTGTGATGATCCAAGGAACTTATGCTGTAATCACGCTACTGAATACGACTCTATATGGTTGGGCATCGTGCAAAACCTAGCGGTGATGAAAAAATCTGTCTACAAAAAAATAGCGCAGGGCCTGCTATTCCGCCGGGGAGCGCCCGCGCGGGCCGGATTTTTTTAATTGCAATTTTTACTCGGCTTCCCCATACTAATGGTGGATGGACGATAGGTGTTCATCTGCCGCTGAAATGAACAGGTATATGACCGCTGATGGAATTGGGGAGCGCCGCGGTGTCTCCCCGGGGAGCCCCCGATGGAACCACAGAGACTATTAAGGCAGTTTTTCAAATACGGCGGCATGGTCATCAGCTTCAACCTTTTCCTCACCCTGGTGATTCTCTGCGTCGCCTATCCCGCCTTCTCCGACCTGAGGCTCCTGGTGTTTTTCCTCGTCATGGTGGCGATATGCTTCGTTCTCCTGAACCTCTATTACTATACCATGGTGCGACGCATCCTCCGCCTTCTTTCCAATGATGCCGGAAACCGCGACGCCCTGGAGAGGGAATTCCGGAGGGCTCCGCGGCGCGTCATGACGGCCAACGTGCTCACCGTGGTGCTCTTCTACGCGCCGGCCATCCCGGTGCTCTACCTTTTTTTCGGCTACACCAATATCTACTATCATCTCTACATCCTCCTCATGAGTGTCTTCGTATTCATTTTTCTCGGCTATAACTCCGTAGCGGTATGGTACACCAGGACCTATCCCCTGGGACGCTTCGCCATGCCCGTGGCGGTCCAGGGGCTGGGGAGCAAGATCATCAGCATGGTGTTTCCCACGGTGCTTTTGGCCTCGGTCTTTATAATGATAATGCTCTTCTTCACGCAGCGGGGCGTCATCACTACCGCCATGGACGCCCGGGTCCGCGACAACCTGCTCCAGGTTGCCCCACGGGCGGAGATGGCGGAGGGTTTCGAGGGCCTGTCGCTCCCCGGGGCCTTC
>CAZKPR010000109.1:0-12960 GCA_964554685.1 uncultured Leptospirales bacterium
ATTCTATGGTTGCATGTTGGATCTGCACGCCTCATCGCCAATTTTCTGGATTTTTTCCCAATCATTATCTTTTTTGGAAACAAGGATATGCATTTCGGATATCAATTTCATGCATTTCTCTTCGGAACTATCCAATAAACATTCCTGCATGCATAAACCATTAAGATTAAATTTTCTATCATAACCGTTTTCAACTGTTTCATCCCACTGCGAAATTTTTGTACTCTCAATATCCAGGTATCCACCAAACACCCAACCAGTTGCAAAGCTATAAAACCTGCGGCATTTAACTTTATACCAATAATCTTCTTTATTCCCGATTATTTCTTTTTTACCGGTTCGATCAATAATATATACTTTCGTGTTGAGGGGTATCACATGCATTTTCTCGCCGGTTGTTGCAGGCTTTGATCGCAATACCAGGCCGTTTCTGGCTGTTACTTTTCCATACCGAATAGAGTCATTGATGTTTTGTGAATATACCACGGGCGTTAGAAGCAGTATGGCCATTGCAATAATCCTCATGGGTACCCTCAAATGAAAAGTTAATATACACCAGATACATTTACGCCATGGTAAAGTACGACCCGGGCGACACGATGGGCATTGCCTGATCCACGCATGGCACAACTCGAGGTCCGTGTAAAGCACTATTTACCGGTTGGGTCGCGATACCAGTGCTTGTTTCATTGAGTAAAAAAATTCCGGCGAACGAAGAAGTAATTTGAAATAATTCCACCGGCAACAATGGTCGACGAACTGGCAATACTGTTTTTCGAATCCGCAATAAATCGAAACTCTTATTGATAATCGACATATGAATCAATTCTGCTCTTAATCTCACTGACATAATCATCGTTTGATATTTGTATTATAACGGCATGCTCCGGACAATTGGTTTCGCATCTGCCGCAGCCCCGGCATCTGTCTGAATGTACTGCTTTACCGTCCCTGATGGAAATAGCCGCAAACGGACAGGTCTCAATGCAGGTTCCGCACCCGATACAGTTATCATTCACTTCAATCGTCAGGCCCTTGATTGGTTCTACAATGCCATCGAGATAGTTCCCGGGGACATGCCTGTATGATCTTAAAATACAACAGCAGGGACAGCAGAAACAGATGGCCACCAGTTTTTTTCTGTCAGGAGTCATATAGATAAAGTTATCAATGCTTACTTTGCCAGTCATGGGGACAAGGCCGTCCTGTATTCCCCTTTCAACATGGCGGTGGGCCTCTTCCCGGGAAATTCGCTCACTTACCCCGTGGGGAAGGCTGAGGGCGGTTTCCCCCATGAAGATGCATCCTATATCATGCCTGTGATTGTGACAGTCACCCATCAGGCGGCAGCCGCATTCTTTCATCCTGATAAATACAGAGGCCGCGTCAATAATGTCATGGGCCACCTGAGAAGGCAGCACGCTGCCAGAGGTTTTGAGCGACCTGTTGACTGGAAGATAATTGATGCAGTTTTTTTTAGGATTAAGCCAGGGAATAATACGCCTCAAAGCTGGAATTTTACCCAAATGAAAAATATATAATATCACCTTAAAAGGCCTGAGCCTTTTACCGCTTGAAATGATCCATGACAGTATTGACTGGACACCATTATCCCTGACCCTGTCATTATACTCTTCAATACTGGAGTCCCTCAGGGCCAGTCCACTGTACTTATTTTTGAATATCATGTTCTATCTACCATCAAAAAATATCCGCTCTAACCATGTGATGCCCGGGCGAGGCGATTGCTTTTATCTTCATCATGTATGTCGCAACGATGGAGCCGTGTAAAGCACAATCTGCCTGACAGGGGCCATATATTTCGCGCGCGCCAAAAAATGATACATTGCGCTAAATTGGCAGTGCAGAACGCGCATGAACATCTTACATCAAAAAGTATAATGCCGCTCTTCTCCGCGTCCTCCGCGAACTCCGCGTTAAAAAAAGATGGAAAGAAGCCCCGGTCCGCATGGAATGAAAATTCTACTTGACCTTCCCCCCGGCGCGGATGAAAGGATCATATCACCATCAGAGCCGTCCCAACGACGATCGCCCATGGAACAGACAATCCCCCCCCGCGTACTGGAACTCCTCGAATGGCCCCTGGTCAGCGAGGAGCTGAGGAAGCGGTGCGCCACGATACCCGGCGCTGCCGAGATCGCCCTTCTCCGGCCCCTCGACGCCCCGCGCGCCAGGGCCCGGCTCAGGAAAATCACCGAGATGAAGGAGATGATGCGGCAGGAGGAGCCCCTGGATTTCGCGGGGATCACGGACATCGCCCCCCTGGTGGAGATGGCCGGCAAGGGAGGCGTCCTCTCCCTGGAGCAACTCGCGGAGCTCAGGGATTTCTGCCGCGCCTCCCATTCCATCAGGCGCGCCCTGGGGGAGCGCGGGGAACGCTTCCCCGCCCTGGGGGAGGAGCGCCACCGCCTGGAGGACCTCGCGGAGCTGCGCGGCCTTCTCAACGAATCGATCACCGGGCGCGGCGAGCTCAATCACGACAGGTACCCGGAGCTTCGCAGGATCGCCTCGGAGCTCTTCGCCGCGAGGGAGGACCTCGAACGCACCCTCAGGGGCCTCATCAATTCCCCCCGCCTGGAGCAGGCCCTCCAGGAGAAGGTCTTCACCTCGCGAAACGACCGGTACGTGCTCCTCGTCAAGACCGCGATGAAGGACAGGATCCGGGGCACGGTGCACGACGTGTCGGCGAGCGGCGCCACCTGCTACATCGAGCCGGAGGAGACCACGCCCCTGAACAACCGCGTCCGGATGCTCGAGGGGGAGTTCCGGGGAGAAACGCTGAGGATCCTCCGCGCCCTCTCTCAGAAGGTCGCCGGGAGCGGCACTTTCCTCACGGCCAATCTCGGCGTCATCGCCATGCTCGATTTCCTCTCCGCCGCGGCCCGATTCAGCATTGACACCGGAGGGTCTGAGCCCGTCATAGAAGAGGAACCGGAGATCGAGCTCTTCAGGGCGCGCCATCCCCTCCTCCACCTGATGTCCCCCGCCACCACCGTGGCCAACGACATCACCCTGGGCGCCCGCCGCTGCCTCATCATTTCCGGCGCCAACACCGGGGGCAAGACCGTGGTGCTGAAAACCATCGGCCTCTGCGCCCTCTTCGCCATGCTGGGGCTCCACGTCACCGCCGGGCCGGATTCGCGGATCGGGCTCTTCAGCCGCGTGCTCGCCGACATAGGCGACGACCAGAGCCTTTCGCGCTCCCTTTCCACCTTCTCCGGCCAGATCGTGGCGATAGACGAGATGCTGGAAGCGGCCGACGACACATCCCTGGTCATCATCGACGAGATAATCGTGGGCACCGACCCCGCCCAGGGCGCCGCCCTGGCGCGGGCGATCCTCGAGTCCCTCATCGAGACCGGCGCCACCATCGTGGTCACCACGCACTACTCCATGCTGAAGGAGCTTCCCGCCGCGGACCCCCGGTTCATCAACGCCTCGGTGTCCTTCGACATGGAGACCCTCAGGCCCACCTACCGCCTCATCACCGGCCTTCCCGGGGTGAGCTACGCCCTTGAGATCGCCGAGATCTACGGGCTCCCCCCCGGCACGATCTCCCGGGCCCGCTCGCTCCTCGACGACCGGGAGATCAGCGTCGAGGCCCTCATCGAAAAAGTTCAGCGCTTCGAGGGGGAGATGAGCGAGGAGAGGGAGCGCCTCGAGGAGTTCTCCCGGCGCCTCGAGAAGGAACGGGACGAGATCGACGGCCTGACGAAGACCCTGGAGCGACGGACCCAGGAGATACGGGAAAAGGAGGGAATCGAGTTCCTGGAGGAATTAAAGGAATACCGGAGGCTCGTGACCGAGAGGATAACGAATCTCCAGCGCATGGGCCAGAGGGACGCGGCGAAGGCCCATGAACAGCTGCGCGGCATCGAGGCCTCCATCAGGTCCGCCCTTGAAAAGGGAAGGGAAAAGCGCTACCTGCACCGGTACCGCCCCGCGGATCCGGAATCGATACGGCCCGGGGACCGCCTCTTCATCATGTCCCTCGAAAAGGAAGGCACGGTGGAGCGCGTGGATCCCGACGGCAGGGAAGCGGCGCTCCTCCTCGGCTCCTCGATACGCACCTCCCGGGGATTCGATGATCTCTACCGCCCCCTTGGCGCCCCCGCCGCTCCGCCACGGGCGAAGAGCACGAGAAGGGCCGGCGGCCGCGGGCCTTCCGCGCCGGTGGACGGGGAGATACCGCCCGCCCTGCAGACCTCCTACAACACCGTGGACCTCCGGGGCATGCGCGTGGATGAAGGCATTGACGCCATGGAACGGGATTTCGACAGGATGATCCGGGGGGGAATCGACACCGCCGTGGTAATCCACGGCCACGGCACCGGCGCCATGAAATCCGCCGTGCGGAGCCACCTCCCCCGGTGCCCCTACGCCGCGGCCTTCCGCCCGGGGAAGGAGGGCGAAGGGGGCGACGGCGTCACCATCGTTCGCCTCGATATCTAGTATAATCGTCCGCCCCGGACAAAAATCGCATCCACGCGCACAAATCCTTGACAGGGGCGTTGCGCCATGCCATGCTTCGTGCGCCGGACGTTTTTTTCTGGAAACGGGAAGCAGATGACCATGCGCCGCTTCACATCACCGGGGGAACTTATCTCCGCCACCGCCGACCTCTTCAGGGGCCCCACCTTCCTGATGACCTTTCGCCGCGTGGACAGGGTCCTCCGGGAAAAGATCCTCATCGCCATCACCGCGGCGAACAACTGCTACCTTTGAATGAAGGCGCACTCCGCCGTGGGCAGGAGGCTCGGTATATCCGACGACGAGATGGAAAAGCTCGCGGTCCTCGACCGGGACTCCTTCGATTCCAGGGAGTGGCTCGTCCTGAGAACTGCCCGGGATTTCGTGGATGCCGGGGGCCGCATGGAAGAGTGGGACCATCTCGACGACTACCGCCGGCACTACACGGAGAAGGAGCGGGCCTACCACCTGAAGCTCTTCCGCATGATGCGCTTCGCCAATTTGTTCAACAACACCCTGGACGGACGGCAGTGGCGCAGCGACGGGGCGTCATACGGCGCCGCGTGCCCCATCGACCTTGGCGGCAAATCCCCGGGGAGCGGTTCGTCATGACGGAGCGACCCGGCAGCACGGCCCGAGCCTTCGTCCCCTTTGACACGGGAACGCTCTTCGATATCCTCCTCGCGCGCGAGACGCCGGTCATGGAACTCGATCTCCTGCGCCTCCTCACCGGCAGGGAGCGAATGCCCGGGTCGAAAAAGCGGCTCTTCATCCTCCACTTCTCTCTCTACCACGCCCTCTACCGGCTCAAGAGGGAGGCCGGCGCCCGGGGCTTCTACCTCCACCTCGACCCGATGCGGATCAGGATGGTGGAGCTTCCCGGACCCCTTCGCTGCCATCATTACATTCCCGAAACGGGGACCTACTGCACCGAAGCCGCCGTGGCCCACGGGCGATGCGCCGGGCATAGCGCGGCGGCCCCGGGAGACCACCCGGTCTTCGATCCCCTCCGCGACTTCTACACGAACCCGGAGAACATCTCCTTCTGCGAGGGCGAGGTCCTCGGCAGGCTGATGCGGGGCGTGGTCGTCTACGCCCTCAGGCGGGGGGAGGTCGAATCGGCGCTTTCGTTCCTGGGGCTCAGAAGGCCGAACCGGAGGCGGATCACCCGAAGGTACCACGAGCTGGCCATGGCGTACCATCCCGACCGCAACCGCGGGGACGAGTCGATGATGAAGGAACTGAACCGCTCCTACCAGGTGCTCATGGAGGTGTATGTCGTCTAGGCCCGGCGCGGCGGAAGGGCCGCGGGACGACGCGAATGATGCGGACTTCGACGCTGCTTGATCGGCTCCTCGGTGAAGGGAAGTCGCTCCGGGGGAGGACCTTCGCTTCCTTCACGGAGTGGGAGGGGGCTTTCCAGGATGAAACGGCGGGGTGGGACGCCCCCGTCGACCGCGCCGTGCTGGGGGGATATCTCTCGGACCGGATAGGTTTCGCCTTCGCCGCGGGATATGAATGCGCCCTCAGGCGGCTGGTCCCCGACCTGCCCCGGCGGGTCGTGGTCTCCTTCTGCGTCACCGAGGAGGGAGGCGCCCACCCCGCGGCCGTACGGACGACGCTCTCCACGGGAGGCGGGCCGGCCGGTGAAGACTGGATCCTGAAGGGAAGCAAGCGGTTCGCCACACTGGCGCCCGAGGCGGAACTGCTCCTCGCGGCGGCGACAACCGGCGCCTCCGCCGAGGGAAAAAACATGATCCGCATGGTCCTCGTCGACACGGCCGACCCGGGCGTCACCGTCACGCCCATGGAGGGTATTCCCTTCATCCCCGAAATCTCCCACGGCGCGATCGAGTTCTCAGGCGTCTCCCTGGACAATTCACGCCTGCTTCCCGGGGACGGATACGCCGGGTACATCAAGCCTTTCCGTACCGTCGAGGACCTGCACGTCCTTGCCGCCCTGCTCGGTTACATACTCCGCGTCGCGCTCCACTACGGATGGCCCAGGGAGGTCCCCGGCCGCGTCGCGGCCCTTATCGCAGGGGTCCGCGACCTGTCATTCGACAATCCCTCCTCACCCTCGGTCCATATCGCGCTGGGGGGAATCAACCAGCTTATCGAATCCCTTTTACGGGACCTGGAACCGTACTGGGAGGGCGTCGAGGGAGAGGTAAAGGAGAGGTGGAACCGGGATCGGCCCCTTTTCAACGTGGCGGAGAAGGCGCGCCGCGCGCGCCTTGAGGCGGCGTGGAAAAAGATGGCATGATCCTGCGGCGATCAATCCCCCGCCGATTTCCCGGTACTGAAGTCCTCGAACTCCCTCATGGCGGTTTCTTCGTCGTAGGCGTTCCGTGACACGATGTTCCGGAGATGGATGAACGAATCGAAATCGAGCTCGGTGAACCTGATGGCGATGCCCCTTTCCGTTACCCGGACCACCCTCCCCGCGCAGTTCAGCGAGAGATGTGAGCTCGATCCGTAAAGTATGATGGACATGGTTACCGCGGCATCAGGGGGAATGCCGGTTGTCGTGGTGGTGAACAGCATGCCTCCGGTGCTCAGGTTGTCCACCTCGCCTTCCAGCTCCTTTCCCTCGTATTGCACGATCGCCCGGACACGAAAGGGGACCCTGATCGTATTCCGTTTTTCCATGGCAGACCATCCAGGGGTTAGTTATCCGCCGCGGTGCCGGCTTGTTGCCTCATGGAGACCTCGAATTGAAAGTAGTATCGCAGCTCCGCCGGTCAATGTCAAACAAAAAAATGCGGGCGGCTATCGAGGTTACCGCTCCCCTTTTGATGCTATCAATGTGCAACAGGGGCCCCATATCAATTATTAAAGGCCGCCCGCATAAAATTGTATTGAAATCAACGGTCCCCCTCCAAAAATGGTGATGTCCTAACATGAAAAGATCCAGGAACAAGACGAAGAAAGAGCTCATCGAGGAGCTTGAGGCCCTTCGCCTGAGCCGGGTGACCGGGGGAGACCCCGCCGGTGATCCGGTCAACGATTACCATCATGTCCTCGACCAGATCGAAGACGGCTTCTGGGAGACAGATCTCCGCGGGATTCATCTGTTCTGCAACAGGGCCATGGCGCGCCTCACCGGCTATACCACGAAGGAGCTCCAGGGAGCCAGTTACCGCACGTACCTCGACCCCAAAAACGCGGACGAGGTGTACCGCCACTTCAACGCCATCTACCGCGGCGAAACCGACAGGAAAACAATCGTCTACGACGTCACGAGAAAAAACGGATCCAAGAAGGCGGTTGAAATATCCGTGTCCCTCATCCGTTCACTTGAGGGGGAACCAGTGGGATTCCGCGGAATCATGCGGGACATCACGGAGCGCCTGAGGGAACACGACCTGAAGGAAAGCTTCAACATCATGAGGAAGGCCCTCGCCCAGTCGGTCCAGGCCCTCTCCCTCGCCCTGGAAATCCGCGATCCCTACACCGCCGGCCATCACCGCCGGGTATCCGACCTGGCGCGGTCCATCGCCAACGAGATGGGCATGACCCGGGACGCCATAGACGGCATACGCATCGCCGGATCGATTCTCGACATCGGGAAGATATCCATCCCGTCGGAAATACTGAGCAAGCCGGGACGTCTCACCGAGATCGAATTCAAGCTTATGAAAACCCATGCGGAAATGGGATTCGGCATTCTCAAGACCATCGAATTCCCCTGGCCCGTGGCGCAGGCCGTGTTCCAGCACCATGAACGGATGGACGGCTCCGGATACCCCCGGGGTATCGCGGGAGAAGAGATCATACCGGAGGGAAGGATCCTTGCAGTGGCCGACGTGGTTGAGGCCATGTGCTCCCACCGGCCCTACCGCCGCGCCCTGGGAGTCGACCAGGCCCTTGAAGAGATCATCTCGCACCGGGCCACGCTTTTCGACACGGGAGTCGTCGACGCCTGCCTGGCCCTGTTCAGGGAAAGGGGTTACGTGCTGAAGGATTGATCAGGTCCTGCTCCCTGCGGCGGGGGTGTTTCCTGCTAATCATGCAGGACATGCCATGCCGCATGGCATCACATCATCAAGTCTGAGGGACTATCGGATGGAACCGCTTCTTCTCATCATTATCGGCATCGCGCCTCCCGTCGGATTTCTTGCCTATATTCTCTACCTGGACCGCATCGAGCCCGAGCCGATGGGATTCATCATCAAGATACTCCTCCTGGGGGGCCTTGTCGTCATACCCGTGGGCCTCGCCGAACTGGCACTCATGAACCTGGAATTTTTTTCGGGCAGCGGCCTTTCCGGGGCGGCGATAAAATCCTTCCTCCTTATCGCGCCGGCCGAAGAGGCGGCCAAACTCCTCCTCGTGATGCTCGTCGCCTGGAGAAACCGGAACTTCAACGAGGAAAACGACGGCATCGTCTACGCGGGGACCGCCTCCATCGGGTTCGCCATGGTTGAGAACCTGCTCTATATCGCACAGTTCGGCATCGCCACGGGGATCATGCGGGCCGTCACCGCGATTCCCCTCCATACCTTTACCGGCGTGATCATGGGCTACTTCATCGGCATCGCGCGGTTCGCCCCGACGCCGGGCCGAAGGAAAAAAAATATCGCCGCGGGCTTCCTCATCGCCCTGGCCTTCCATGCCGTCTATGACACCTTCGTGCTCTCCGAGACTCCCGCTGCGCTGCTCATGATCCCCGTGGTGATAGCCCTCTTCATCATGGGGATTATATACCTGAAGAAAGGAAGGGCCTCGTCCGCTGCGAGATGGAAAGGGGTGCCGCCCGAAGCGCTTCCGGTCAGGGAACTCCCCGCGGCCCCGATTCCCGCCATTGTCCCGGCGGGGGTCGCCGAAGCCCTCGCGGACGTCCCTGCGCGGCGGCGCGGCGGCTATCGCGGGGTGATCGCCCGGATCATCTTTTCACTCTGCGGCATTTTCTGGGTACTGGTGATCATCGGCATCATGTCGGAGCTCGGGTCGGGCGCGACGGACTACATGGATGCCGTTGCCGGGGGAATCGTCATCACCGCGATACCCCTCGCGATCGCTATTGTTCTTGAGATCTCCCACCGCCGCCGAAGAGAATCCCCGGCCTGAATCGTGAAGGCACGGGCGCCCCGCAAGGCATCGAGCCGGGCCGGCATGAAAATATTATGTTGACAGATCTCGATCGGGGCACTATCATGATGCCTGATACCAGTTCCCCCGTGGAATTTCAACACGGCTCGATTACACCGCGCGACCCTGATTGCAATGCCGGGAATTGCCGCGGTCCCTTGTGAGAGAAACCGTTCGCCATCACGTGAAAAGAAGAATCGCCGGAAGGCCGCGGTAGCGCATCTATTCCCCGATGGCGAGAGGGAAACGCCCAGGCGACGCGAGACGTCGGGAAAGCAGGGGCGGCGGAAACGAAGGGCCGCCCGGAGCTCCTGGCGAGGTAGAGCCCGGCTCATCACACGACAGGGAGGCTGACATGGCAGATTTTTTTCAAAACGGAACCATCACCACGCTCCAGAACATCTCCAAGAGACCCCTGGAACAGCTCGAGGCGGAACTGCAGAAAATTTCTTCGACGCGAAACATGGTGCTCCTCCTGCCGGCCCTCTACTCCGAGTTCGAGGGACCCGCCATGCCCAGGATCATCGAGGAGCTGAAAAAGGTGGACTACCTCTCGAAGATCGTGCTTTCCCTCGACAGGGCCGAGAAGCGGCAATTCCAGTCGGCGCGCAAGATCCTCTCATCCCTGCCCGTGGAAACTATCGTCGTGTGGCACGACGGCCCGCGCCTCCAGTCACTCTACGATGAACTGCGCGAGGCGGGCTTCCACCTCGACACCCCCGGAAAGGGGAGGTCGGTATGGATGACCCTGGGCTATATCCTGGCCCTGCGGAACGCCTACGCCATCGCCCTCCACGACACCGACATCGTCAACTATTCCCGGGAACTCGTGGCGCGGCTCATCTACCCGGTGGCCCATCCCGCCCTGGAATTCGAATTCAGCAAGGGATACTACGCCCGCGTCACGGACCGGCTCTACGGCAGGGTAACCCGGCTTTTCTACACGCCCCTTATCAGGTCCCTCAGGGTGATACTGCCCAAAAACGATTTCCTCGAGTTCCTTGACAGCTTCCGCTTCGCCCTTTCGGGGGAATTCGCCTTCATCGCCACCGTGGCCAGGGGACTCAGGATATCGCCTACCTGGGGCCTCGAGGTCTCCACCCTGAGCGAAATATACGCCACCACTACCTGCCAGAGGGTAGCCCAGGTCGAGCTCCTGGACACCTATGACCACAAGCACCAGAACATCGACAAGGCCCAGCGCGACTCCGGTCTCTTCCGCATGGCGAATGAGATCGCCAAGACGCTCTTCAGGGTCCTCACCCAGGACGGCATCACCATGTCGGGGTCCTTCTTCAGGACGCTCCTGGCAACCTACATCCAGGAGGCGCGTTTCGCCATAGAGAAGTACAACTCACTGGCCCTGATAAACGGCATCAAGTACGACCGCCATGACGAGGTCATCAATACCGAGATTTTCGTGGATGCGCTGCGCCAGAGCATCGGCGAGTTCATGGATGATCCCATCGGGGTCCCGATGCTCCCCGCCTGGGTGAGGATACGGGCGGCCCTCCCGGGATTCCAGGAAAAATTCGTCGAGGCGGTCGACAAGGACAACAACTGAAATCGCCGCCCTCCCTTCTCTTCGTGACCGCTTACCGGTTACCCTTCGCTTCGTCAACGAAACGAACCTGAATATGCACCACTTCGGGAGTGGTGCCCACGCGCGCCGGGGGTCCCCAGGTTCCGTAGCCCGATGACACGTAAAAGTGCGTGTCCCCGATGCGGCCGTAGCCGTAGCTTATCCGGTAGATGAGGCCCGTGATGAGGCTCGCGGGCCAGAGCTGACCGTTGTGCGTATGCCCCGACACCTGGAGATCGACGCCGCTCTCCACGGCCGATGAAAGACTCAGGGGCTGGTGATCCATGAGTATGACGGGCTTCGACAGGTCAAGGCCCTTCGTCAATTCCTGGAGGGTTGCCCTTTTTCTTCCGGTAAACTGGGTGATGCTCACGTCCTCGCGGCCCACAAGGTAGAACCATCCGTCCACCAGTTTCACCCGGTCCCTCAGCATGGTCACCCCGTGCTCCTCCAGGTAGCGGCACGCCCGGTCGGCCCCGCCGATGAATTCATGGTTCCCCGTCACGGCGTAGGTCCCGTAGCGGGAGCGGATGGTGCACAGGAGCTCGCCGAGATTGTTCTTTATCACCGGAGCCAGGTCCTCGTCGACGATGTCACCCCCGAGGAGTACGATATCGGGCCTGATGGAGTTCACCATGTCGACCATTTTCTGGAGCCGCGAATTCCTGATGATGATCCCGAGATGTATGTCCGTCACCAGGGCGATATCGAGGACCTCGCGACCACCGGCTTTTTTCGGCAGGTTCACCGAGACGGTTTTTATCCTCGGATGGAGGGTGTTGAGATAACCCCCGAACACCGCCCCGATGGCCAGGAACGCCACGATCGCCGCGGCAACCCGCTTCGCCGCGAGGTAGCGTACCGAATCCCCGGGAATGACATGGAAGGCCAGGTTTCCGAGCCTGAGCAGGTCGCAGAGCAGCGCGCCGAGGAACAGGTAGAGCATCATACCCAGCCAGAAGGACCCGATCCAGATGAGGGCGCTGCTCGCGGTACAGATCGTGAGGCGCTCGAGCAAACGCCCGGCGATATACGAAAGAGAGAGGGCGAGGAATAGAATTACATAGGGAGCGCGTAATATCGAACCCCGGGGCAGGGCCTGCCACCCCCGGATAAAAATATAGAGATTCACCGAGAAGTAGACGGTGAGTACGATCGAAAAAAATATGATAAAATTAGATGTTTTCATCGCCGCTGAGAATCCTCCCCAGGATGACCCCGTTTATGCTCGATTGCACCAGACCCCTGGTGATGCCGGCGCCGTCTCCGGCAACGAAGAGGCCCCGATAGCGCGTCTGGAACCGCCCGTCCACCATGATCCTGTTCGAGTAGAACTTTACCTCAACCCCGTACATGAGCGTCTCGTCCCCCGCGAGGCCCGGAAAGATCCCGTCGAGGGCCAGAATCATCTCCTTGACGTCCAGCATGATGCGGTACGGGAACACCAGGGAGAGATCGCCCGGCACCGCGTCATCCAGCGTGGGCCGCAGGCTGTAACGGGCAAGGCGTTCGGGAGTGGTCCTCCTCCCCCGCCTGAAGTCGCCGAAGCGCTGCACCATGATACGGTTTCCGGAAAGCATGTTCGCCAGCCGGGCGATGTACTTGCCGTATTCAATCGGCTCCCGGAAGGGCTCGGTGAAGTAATTCGAGACCAGGACTGCAAAATTCGTGTTCTCCGTCTTCATCTCGGGAGAACGGTAGCTGTGGCCGTTGACCACGGCGAGATCCGCCTGGTAGTATTCGCTCGAAACGAAACCCGAGGGATTCTGGCAGAAGGTGCGCACGCGGTCATC
>CAZKPR010000110.1:0-8277 GCA_964554685.1 uncultured Leptospirales bacterium
GGAGAGCAGGAAAAATATTCTCAAGCGATCACTTGAATTTTCCCGTGCCGACGCAAATTTCGATTCCCGGGAAGCAGGCATCCTTAATTTCATGAGCAGGGAATGGGGAATTGATCTTGACTCAATGATCAATCAGGGATAGAATCTTAACGGTCCGATTGATTCATAGCTGTTGGTCTACCCCGGGATATCCAGCGGGTAGACGAAGTAAGCCCATTACATTCGAAAACTCCTCCCGCAGAATCTTAAGTGGCCCCCCTTAAAAAAAATCATCGAATTCAAAACGAAACACGCGGAACTTGTATATTTAAATTGCAATAATAGTCATATGTATACCAAACAATTGTTGACATGCCATCCTATGTCGCATATAATGGCGTCATCATGGATGTCTTGTTGTCCAGTTCCCCAATTCCAGGAGGGGATGAAAGGAAATTGAAGGCGCCATGAGGAAGGTAAAAATTTCGGGATGGAAACTCCGGAAGGAGAACTACCATGAATAGAATTATCCGTTTCATCGAGACTGAATTTCATGGCGAGACAAGGGCCAGATTTACAACGCCTGACAGTGGGGGTAACTTCGTCGGATTTCCTCCGTCCCTTGACGGTAAACTGTCGGAATTGCTCCGTGAACAGGGAATTTCTTCTCTTTATGCCCATCAGGCTGAAGCATTCGAGAAAATCAGCGAAAACAGGGATACGTTGATCGTGTCACGCACGGCAAGCGGGAAAACCCTCTCGTTTTTTCTTCCGATATTCAACGAATACCTCCAGGCGACGCAGCCCTTTTCAGTACTCCTTCTCTATCCCACCAAGGCCCTTTCCAGGGACCAGGAAAGCACCTTCGGAAAGCTCATGAAGGCTGTCGAGCGAAGCGGTAAACTCGGGACCTTCGACGGCGATACGCCGAGGGATGAGCGTCAGAGGATCCAGCGAACGGCGGATTTTATCGTGACCAACCCTGACATGCTCCACAGCGGCATATTGCCAAACCACGCCAGGAAATGGAGGAATTTCCTCTCGCGCCTGCGGTACATCGTGATCGACGAGGTTCACATTTACCGCGGCGCCTTCGGGTCTCATGTATCAAACGTGTTCAGGAGGCTTGACCGGGTCTGCGCGGTGCACGTGACACGGCCCGTATACATCTGCTCCTCTGCGACGGTCCGGAACCCCGGGGAACACGCCGGGCTTCTCATGCACCGTGACTTCCACATCATTGATTATGATTCTTCTCCCCAGCCGAAGAAGCACTTCTATTTCATCAATCCGCCAACGGTTCAGAGCAGCGGGCATGCGCGATACCGGAAGGGAACATCCTCCGTCTCGATACCATTGATACGCGAAGCGGTTCGCGGGAAGATACGCACCATCTGCTTCTGCCGGGCGAGACAGGAAGTTGAGCGTCTCTACCGGGCAGTCATCGACGAACACCCTGAATTAAGAAACCTCGTAAAACCCTATCGTGGCGGCCTCCTCCCGAACGAGCGGAGGCGCATTGAACGTGACCTCGCATCCGGCACGTTAATGGCAATCATCACCACCAACGCCCTTGAACTGGGCATTGACATCGGCGGTCTCGACCTCTGCATCCTTTCAGGACATCCCGGAACGATCGCGAGTTTCTGGCAGCAGTCCGGCAGGGTGGGGCGGGGAGGTAAATCGCCGGTGATAGTGTTCGTCGCCAAGGACGGACCCATTGACCAGTTTCTCGTGCATCATCACGACTTTCTCCTCAGTTCCCCTGTTGAACAGGCGCTGCTCAACCCGGATAATCCCTACATCATACTACAGCACCTTCCCTGCGCCGCCCATGAGCATCCCCTTTCTGATAGTGAGGATGGATTCGAGCCGTCCGTTTATGCGGGAGCACTTGGAATATTGAAGGAACAGAAAACACTCCTTCCCTACCATGACACCTACCGCTTCGCTCTCCAGGATTATCCAGCCAGGGGTGTAAATATTCGGGGCATGACCGATTTCAACGTCGAGATATATTGCGGTACCGAGGTAATAGGAGAGATAGATCCCATAGGGGCGCGCGGCACGGTCTACAAAGACGCCATCTACCAGCATCTTGGAAAGAAATACATGTCGATGGAACTTGATCTTGACAAAAAGCTGTGCCGCGTTGATCCGGTTGATGTTGACTACTACACAGAGGCGGTCTGGGAGGGAAGGGTTGACCTCATCGATTCGGAGGAAACACATTTCCTTAACGGCAGCCGCATTGAGTTCGGTCCCGTTCGTGTAAACAGGCAGCCGAAGCTCTATAAAAAAATCCGTGATCGCACCCTGGAGAACATCGGGTATGGGCCCATAACCCTTCCTGCCTTTGAATACCAAACGACGGGGTTCAGTATCGTCGCTTCTCCGGAATGGCGCACCGCCGTTGATGCCGCGAACAGGCTCTACGCGGGGGCTGCAACATACGGTCTGGCATATATACTTCGCCACGCCGCGACGATGTTCTGCATGTCCGATGTCAGGGACATCGCGACCGACAGTTCCCTCTACGAGTCGGGGGCGGGAGAATGGCGGATCGCGCTCTATCTCTACGATGCCATTGAAGGAGGCGTGGGGTATGCCGAAAGGATCTTCGAGTCCATCGAGAACGCCCTCCTTTTCTGCGCTGAAATCCTGGCAAACTGCGGGTGCGAACAGGGTTGCCCCTCATGTATACCACCGCTTCCGCCGGGCGTCGACAGCGCTGAGATGGAAGAATTGATGGTAGAATCAAACGCCGCCGTGGAATGCACGAGGAGCTTGCTTGATTCAATGCTCGGTAACGGCATACGTATCCCGGAAATACGCGTGGTCAGTAAGCAAATAGATGCGGGGCAGGTTCCCGTCCCCGACATCGAAGGGGCGAGACTTATGAAAAAGCTCGGCAGGGCAGCGAAGATACTCAACGAACGGAGGGAGCGCCTGCATTGATAGGCGGATGTTTCAGGCATATACGCGGCATAGGCAGCAAAACGGATGCCGCCTTAAGGGGAAGGGGGCTTACATCCTGGCACGAGTGTCTTACCCGGGAGGGTGAGATCCCATTTAACGGGCGAAGAAGGGCGGCGTTTATTGCTTCGGTGAGATCAAGCCTGGATGCACTTGGTGCGGGGCAAATAGACTTTTTTACCGAATCTTTCCCCACCTCCGAGCACTGGAGGATTCTTGCGGAATATTTTGATTACGCGACTTTTATTGACGTGGAAACGACCGGCATTTCATGGCACGCGAGCCAGGTCTCGGTTATCGCGGCACTCCATCGCGGAAAACTTCATTCATTCGTACAGGGAGAGAACCTTGACGATTTTCTTGATTGTGCGGACGAGGCCGACCTCATTGTCACATTCAACGGCAATTCCTTTGATATCCCGTTTCTCGAGCGTGCGTTCCACATCCCAACCCTCGGCAGGGCCCATGTCGATCTGAGGTGGATCGCGTGGCACCTGGGCTATCGCGGAGGTTTGAAGGCAATAGAACGACAAATGGGAATCAGGAGGCCGTCCCATATAGAAGGCATAGACGGTTTTGAGGCGGTGGAGCTCTACTACCGATGGCTCCAGGGAGATAGTGGTGCGAGAAAAACACTGATCCGCTATTGCATGGGAGACGTCATTTCTACTCGTCTTGTCGCGGAACGGCTCCTCACCCTCGCGGGATGCGACAACGGCGTGAGCGATCCCGAGGATCTATTCCTTCTCATCGAATGAATCTTCCTGGAGGGGAATCACTGCATGGAGTGCAGGAAAATTATCCATGTTGATATGGACGCGTTTTTCGCCGCCGTAGAGCAGAGGAACGATCCATCGCTGAATGGCAAACCGGTGATCGTGGGCGGCGCCCCGGGGAAAAGGGGCGTTGTCGCTGCATGTTCCTACGAGGCGAGAAGATACGGAATTCATTCGGCGATGTCATCTTCTGTCGCGGCACGGCTCTGCCCTCACGCAATCTTTCTCCGTGGGAATTTCGATGAATACGTGAGGGTCTCGCGCCAGATCCGCGAGATCTTTCATAGCTACACTGACCTGGTGGAACCAATGTCTCTTGACGAGGCATATCTTGACGTGACGGTGAACATGAGGGGAGAGGCCTCGGCCACGAACATCGCGCGCCGGGTCCGTGCCGATATCCTTGATGCGACGCGACTTACCGCTTCAGCGGGGGTATCGTACAACAAGTTTCTGGCCAAGGCGGCCTCGGATTACAGGAAACCTGATGGCATTACCGTCGTCTCGCCGGATAAAGCCTTGCGGTTCATAGACATGCTTCCGATCGGCAAGTTCCACGGCGTTGGCAGGATAACAGAAAAGAAAATGCTCAGTATTGGCATCCGATGCGGAGCGGACCTCAGGAGGATGCCTCGCGATAATCTTGTGCGGCTTTTCGGAAAGGCGGGGGAGTATTATCACATGATATCGATGGGCATTGACAAACGACCCGTCGAGACTCATCATGATAGAAAAAGCGTCGGCAGGGAGGTTACGCTGCCGTATGATCTCCACGAGATAGATGAGATAGAATCGGTGATCGCCGGCATAGCCGCCAGCGTACAGGACGCCACTCGAGCGGGACGCTACCTTGGCAGAACCGTCACGTTAAAGGTCCGGTACAGCGATTTTACAACGATAACCCGAAGCATAACACTCGACGGACCCTGTCACGATGAACATGAGCTTTTCATGCACGCCCGGACCCTCCTTCGAAGGACGGAGGCGGGCTTTCGGAAGGTCCGCCTCGTGGGTATCAGCATTTCAAATATTGACGGCACGATTGAGAGGCAGCTGAAGTTGCCCTTCGAGAACGTCGATACATGCGTCACATGGTGACTGAGAGTCCCACCAGCGTGTACATCGTGAGACCCACGGAAACCCTGTTGTAATCGTCGACCCCGAGGAACACCCCGAAATTTACCTGATCGATATTGAGGAGGTCCGGGTAGACATTCAGGCGAAAACGGTAATTTTCCGTTCCGTTTATAATAAGGGACGCCATCAGGTTCCCGTTCCGGTCATAGAATATTCCGCCGCAGGTCCTGAAATTCTTCACCGCGTTCTTCGCCTGTTTCTGACGATCGGGATCAAATCCTTTTACCACCGCCACGCCCGCACTGAAGGTTATCCAGTCATGATCGCCCACCTTGAAACCGAAGCCGCTGATATAATGATATCCCATCATAAAAAAGAATCGCACTGATTTTTTATAGATGTACGGCCTGAACACATAGTTGCACGCGGCATTGTGTATCCTTCCCTTGCGCACGTCGAACATGGGCTGACCCATCCAGTTCCTGAACTGCCAGAAATCATGGAAAAATCTGACGATCGTATCATTAAGGAACAGCAGTTTCCCCACCGCATCGAAGAAAAACAGGTCGGCAATGAAATCATGGCTCGTAAGGTTACGGTTCGACGATTCAAGGGCCTCGTTGCTGAAATGGGCAAGATAGGCGGTGAGGGCAGAAAAGAAATAGCCCCCCGGAACGCCGTTGTAGGTGTACCATTCGGCAAGCATCCGGAAATCGTACCCCCCGCCGATGACGTGGAGCATGTAATTGGGCACCGCGCGCGAGGATGTGAATTCATCAAGAAATAATTTTTTAAAACCACCGTCCCTGTTTATTGACGCAACGGGGTCTATAACGATATCGAGTACTGTTTTGTATCGGCCGAAATATCCCGCCTGCTTGAACGCCCTGGGAACCTGAACGCTGTCAAAGGCCATGTTGAAGAAGAAATTCACCGGAAGCAGGAAATTGCCGGGGGTCCTTTTTTCATCAGTATAGACGAGATACCTGGTATATTCAGGCTCCAGGTTATGACCGGCATCGAATACGACGTTTTCAGCGGCAGCTCCTGTCACGGCACTGCACGCCAGAAACATTAATAACGATACGAAAGTTGTGCTGACGGGACGCATTATCATGCACATAACTCGGTCCAGCATTGATGTACAGCATCCCGGGCAACGTATCAGAAATCGAGGGTCCTTACCGCCCGGGGGAAGGGTATTACATCGCGTATGTTCTGCATGCCGGTGACGAACTGTATCACGCGCTCAAAGCCCAGTCCGAATCCCGCGTGGGGTACCGAACCGAAGCGCCGGAGGTCAAGATACCACCAGTAATCCTTCGGGTCGAGGCCGGAGTCAGATATCCTCGCGGCAAGGGTCTCGAGATCAGATTCCCGTTCGCTCCCGCCCACGATTTCTCCGAGGCGGGGAACGAGGATATCCATCGCCCTTACGGTACGGTTGTCCCCATTGACCTTCATGTAGAAGGCCTTGATCTCCTTGGGATAGTCGGTAATGATCACCGGCATGCCGTAAATTTTTTCCGTGAGGAATTTTTCATGCTCGCTCTGGAGGTCAATTCCCCAGCGTACGGGAAACTCGAACGTGGCTTTGGACTTTTCAAGCTCGGAAATCGCATCGGTATAGGTGATGCGCTTGAATGAGCTTCCGATGATAGTTCTGAGATTGTCGATGAGGCCCTTGCTTATGCGTTCATTGAAGAAATCCATGTCGTCCGGGCAGTTGTCGAGGATGCAGGAGAATATATATTTAAGGAATTCCTCGGCAACATCCATGTTTCCATTGATGTCGCAGAAGGCCATCTCGGGCTCGATCATCCAGAATTCAGCCAGATGGCGCGAGGTGTTCGAATTCTCGGCCCTGAAGGTGGGCCCGAAGGTGTATATCTTTTTCAGGGCGCAGGCGTATGCTTCTCCCTCGAGCTGGCCGCTGACGGTGAGGGACGCCTTCTTTCCAAAAAAATCCTCCGAGAAATCGACGGCGCCGTCGACAATCGGGGGATGTTCCAGGGGGAGGGTGGTCACCTGGAACATCTCTCCCGCGCCTTCGCAGTCGCTGCCGGTGATGATCGGGGTATGCACGTAGACAAAGCCCCGTTCCTGGAAAAACCTGTGAATGACGAAACTCATCACGCTTCGCACCCGCGCCACGGCCCCGAAGGTGTTCGTGCGGGGGCGAAGGTGCGCGATTTCCCTGAGAAATTCGAACGTGTGGCGTTTTTTCTGAAGCGGGTAATCATCGACAGGGGCCGCGCCAAGTATCTCCAGTGAACGTGCCTTTATTTCGACGGCCTGGCCCTGTCCCGGGGACTCGACGAGGTTCCCCCGCACAATGACGCTGGAGCCAGTGCTGAGTTCCCTGACAAGAGACCCATACTCCTCGATCGTTTCATCAAGAACCACTTGCAGATTTCTGATGGTTGAGCCGTCGTTGATCTCGATAAACGTCACGCCTTTGGATTCCCGCCTTGTCCGGACCCATCCCTCGGCGGTGACCGGCGATCCCTTGCCTTCCATTGCGAGTATCTCTGAGATATCTGGTGTGCGCATAGTCCCTCGCAAATATCGTGCTCTTCGCGTTGTGGTTGCCGCAACCTTGTCTGTGCCGCGATTAATACGCGATTAAGTCTTAGTAAAGATAGAGCGGATGTGAATCAGGATTTTTTCCGAAAAACGTCACATCGTCGATTTTCGATATTTTCTCGCCCCTGAGCAGGGCGTAGAGCGTCCGCTCGACACCAATGCCGCCTCCCATGGTTTCAGGGAATAACGAAGAGCCGTCGGGGCGCTTCATTGAAGCGAAGTAGAGGAACGGCCCGTATCCGCCGAGCTCGTTAATATTCTCGATATTGCCGTCGACGAAGACGGGTCTGGCGGGCAGCACCTTGTTGTCGATTATTCGTTCAATTATGGGTTCGTAAAGCCATTCCCGTATTGCGCCGGAAAGTATTTCCTTCGCGCCATGGTGCGTTCCTGTTTTCGCGTCGATACCCTTGGCCAGAATGTCATAGTTGAATATGTTCACAGAAGGAATTGCCTGAGTATCAACCTTTTTGCCACCGGGCAGAAGGTAGGGATACACGAGGTCGTAATTCTCTCTCAGGAGTCCCCGTATCCAGAAGAACTGGGCCGCGGTCTCTTCCCCTATCTTTTCCTCGTATGCGCGGGGGCCGTGTTTTTTCACGCTCGCGTCCTTTTCGAAGCAGGGGAACGGGACCGTAGGGATTTCGAGGACGACGCCAAGCGCGTTAAGGCTGTCGGCATTCCTTTTGTTTATCTCCGCGCAGGCCGCCACTATCATCCGCTCGAAAAAATTCATCACCAGCCCCATGTCATCGTTGAGGATCTCTGTCACCCGCTTTGGTTTCCCGAAATAATCGTCGAGCGTGATTCCCCTGTTACGGCGCAGTTCGACGTCAATCTGGGAGAAGTCAGCGAGGTAGCGTCCCCTCTGGATGCGCATCGG
>CAZKPR010000110.1:8287-12884 GCA_964554685.1 uncultured Leptospirales bacterium
GGTCGTGGGGTTTCCCCGTTTTAGGGGGATTTTCACGTAAAAATGGGTTAATTAAAGATGGTTGGTACCCAATTGTTGTGGATAGGGGTTTAAAATTAAAGGCGAATGTTGGGTGAGTCGACGTAGATTCCCTTAACCGCCGGATTTGAGCATGCCAGGAACTTGCTGTAGATCATGCTGTGCGTGGTGAGGTAGGTGTGTCCCTTGTACTGGATCGACGGCGTATGCTCGATATCGTGCGCCAGGGGGTCGGTGATGATGCTGAGCATGACCTTTTCAAGGTTAAAAAGACCCTCGTCTGCGAGAAAACGGGTGGCGGCATTGACAAAGCTTGTTCGTATTGCGGAGACATGGTACATCTCCTCGGAGCTCCATTTCTTTATGTAATGCTCCGTGATATAGTCGCCGAGGGACGAGCCGCTTTCGTTTATCGCGGACTGGAATCTGTAGAGACTTTCACCGATATGCTTTATGTTGTTTTCCATGCGAAGCGTCCTGATGGTGGCGTTATCTCCGGACATCAGCCGGAACGAAGATGATAGTGCAAATTGAAGAGAACGCGCATCAATGTCAATGAATATTTCAGGGGCACCGCGCGGGGAGTGCCGGTGTGGCCGAGGCATCAGCCGATGAGTGGTAATGCTGCCAGGAGGCGTTATTAACGATTCTGCAGCGATGCGCGTGATTGAAGGCGACCGTAGTAGTCAGACACGGCGTGTATCGCGTGAAGGGCCTGTTCCACGGTTCCGAATACGGGAATTCCTCTTTTCGCGTATAGGGAACGTGCTTGACGGGTAACCGTTGCGATATCGAGGGCCTCAAGCTCCTGCTTGTGTTCGGGAAGCACCAGGACAACGGGCTTCCCGGTTTCCGCGACGGCCAGGCTGAACGTATCGGCGAATTCGTTGATTGGTATAACGTCGTCCAGGGCCGCTCCCGGCATGAGGATTGAAAGTGATTTATAGTGGTAGAGGAGCTGAACGACAATCTGTATATCCACCTCCGGGCAGCGCGCTGCGTTGAGGAGGATTTCCTTCATGGAAGCGGGGGAAACATAGGGATTGGCGACATCGACGGGATTCCTCGCGCTTGAACCGGGGCGGGGGAGATGCGGCTCTATGGACGCCTTGAGTTCATCGCCGAATTCAGGCACCTTCATGTTCAGCATCGACGCCGAATCGGCAGCGGCCACGCCAATGGCGCCTCCTCCTCCAATGAGGGAAACGCCGCGGTAGGTCCCCCGGGGGAGGGATGTGAACGCGAGGGCGATGTCGCAGAGCGCGTCAAGGTCGTCGGCAGGTACCGCGTTGCATTGCCGCATCACGGCGTTCCAAACCTCGGAACTTCCGGCGACTGAAGCGGTATGGCTCATGGCGGCCTTGCCGCCGGAATCAGTCCTCCCTCCCTTGCAGATAATTACCGGCTTGCGTGACGAGACGCTTTTCAGTGCGTCAAAAAATGACCTCCCATCCCTGAGTCCCTCCACGTAGAGTCCAATGACACCCGTGTCGGGGTCTGATCCGAAGTAATCGAGCAGTTCGGTTTCTCTGAGGTCAACACCGTTGCCAAAGCTAACCATGGTGCTGAACCTTATACCGCGCCACTTGCCGATGTGGGCGAAGTCAACGGTCATGCCCCCGCTCTGTGATATGAAGGCGACGGGACCCGGTTCCCGCGACAGATCAGGTCCGGGGAGAAGCGTGAGGCCGCTCCGGGGATTGTATACCCCGAAGCAGTTGGGCCCGATTACCCGGATTCCCTTCGCAGCGATTCGGGCGATTTCGTTTTCAAGGTCTGTGCCCTCCTGCGTTGCCGTTTCACTGAACCCGGACGAGAGGATCTCGACGCCCGCGGCTCCCTTGGACAGGCATGACTCGATTGCAGCGGGGACGTGCTTCGCCGGGACCGCGATAATACCGAGATCGATCGGCCCGGGTATTTCCTCGACGGTGCGGTACGCGGTACAACCGTCAATCACGCCCCCCCGGGGATTGACGGGGTACAGCGCTCCGTTGAATCCGATGGTCTTCAGCGAAAGAAGAATCCCCCTTCCGAAGCCGAACCCTTCGGCGGATACGCCTATGACCGCCACGGCCCCGGGCTCGAATATCCTTTTCATGCTCTTACAATCCGATTTTTGCATAGACATGACCGATATTAACCAGGTAGCGATCGAGATCGAATATGCGACCGAGCTCTTCGTCGGAAAGCTTCTCGGTGATGACGGGATCCATGCACGCGAGCTTATGGAGACTGCCTTCGCCGTCCCATACGCGCATGGCGAGGCCCTGCACGATGGAATAGGCGTCCTCGCGCGACAGTCCCTTTTCGACGAGGGCAAGGAGAAGGCTCTGCGAATGGTAAAGCCCACCGGTCCTGTCGATATTCTCGCGCATGGTATCCGGGTAGACGTGGAGGTTGCCCATGATGAATATCATGCGGTGTATCAGGTAATCGAGGGCGATGAGGGAATCGGGAAGTATGATCCTCTCCGCCGAAGAATGGGAGATGTCGCGTTCGTGCCAGAGGGTCATGTTATCCAGTGCTACGTTCATGTTTGCCTTGATTACGCGGGATATGCCGGTAACGCGCTCGCAGAGTATGGGGTTCCTCTTGTGCGGCATGGCCGAAGAACCCTTCTGCCCTTTTTGAAATGGTTCCTCGACTTCGCGTACCTCGGTTCTCTGGAGATGGCGTATCTCCGTGGCGAGCTTGTCGAGGGTCCCTGCGCATATGGCGAGGGACGCCATGAATTCAGCATGACGGTCACGCTGGATGACCTGCGTGGAGATGGGATCGGGCATGAGGCCGAGCTTCTCACATACCCTTCGCTCAGTTTCAGGGGATATGTTGCTGAAAGTCCCCACGGCGCCCGAGAACTTGCCGTAGGAAACGGCTTCGATGGCGCGGCTGACCCGATCACGATTACGTCGGAATTCCTCGTAATAGAGCGCCATTTTGACGCCAAAGGTGGTCGGCTCAGCATGGACGCCGTGTGACCTCCCCATGCAGGGTGTGTCACGGTACCTGACGGCGAGATCCCTGAGTACCTCGACGAGGCGATCGATGCCGGCCAATATGATTGTACCCGACTGTCGGAGCTGTATTGAGAGTGCGGTATCAACGATATCGCTCGATGTGAGGCCGTAATGAATATAACGAGAAGGGGGGCCCACGTTTTCGGCCACGGCGGTAAGAAAGGCTATGACGTCATGGTGGACACTGCTTTCAATTTCAAGGATCCTGTCGACATCGAAAGATGCCTTCTTCTTGATGCTGTCGAGGTCTTCCGGTGGGATGATGCCGTCCTCGGCATTGACCTCGCAGACGGCAATTTCGATATCAAGCCAGATCCTGAACTTGTTTTCGAGTTCCCATATATCCGCCATCTCCTTTCGGGAATACCGTTCGATCATGGCGCGCGCCTCGCATGAAGTGGAATTGATGATGATCCGGATGCCGGTGGCAGTGGATCTTTAGATACTTTACTGAAAGCCCCATACGGCTGTAAATCAAGTTTTTTTTCATGTCATGGGAAATAAGTATTTGCACACCAGTCGAACGATAGGGTACTTTTGGAGCGGGGAAATGGCCGTGCGTCAAGGCGCGGCAGGTCCCTAAATTCATTGGGGCACACGCGATGAACCAGGAACAGGTCAGAGAACTTCTGCGCACGCTTGATCCGGATACCGAGGACTTCACGGTCACCTTCACGGGCAAGACCAGCCGCAAGGTAGACGGGCTCTACTACCCCGACCGAAAAGAAATAATAATCCACAATAAAAATTTTACCGACGACAGTCAGCTGGTCTATACCGCGATACATGAATTCGCCCACCATCTTCATCATACACGTTCTTCATCGACAGTTTCGATGAGGTCCCATACGAACAGGTTCTGGGATATTTTTCACCGGCTTCTCTTCCTCGCCGAGGAGAAAGGGGTGTACTCGAACATCTTCAAAACGGACCAGCGATTCATGACACTCACGCGAAAAATCAGGGAGGAATATCTTTCGGTGAACGGTGGTCTCATGAAGGAGCTGGGCGGCCTGCTTATTGAAGCGGCAGAGCTCTGCGAAGCCAGCAACGCGTGTTTCGATGATTACGTTGACAGGGAGCTCCTCCTCCCGAGGTCCACGGCGAAGGTGCTTATGAAGCTCAGGGAAAATGACATAGCGCCCGGCATCGGATACGAAAACATGAAAACCGTGGCGCGGATTCGTGACGACGAGGCCCGGGCAGGGGCGATGCATGCATTCATGAGCGGAGAAACACCCGACATGGTTCGCGCTGAATTTCTTTCCCGCACGAAGAACGAGAATGAAATGGGTGCGCTCCTGAAGGAGCGTGACCGCATCGAGAATAGCATCGGGACACTTACGCGGAAGCTCGCACGAATAGAACGCAGGATCCAGGATATGAAAAGCGAAAGGACGGGCGCATGACAAAACCTCCACGGGATGCCGCCGAGATCGAAAAGATCAGGGAAGCCATACTGGATGCCGCCGTGGAAATCATGCATGGATCAGGGTTCCAGGGACTGACGATGCGAAAGATCGCCTCGGCAATGGAAATGTCAGCCACGAATCTTTATA
>CAZKPR010000111.1:0-12651 GCA_964554685.1 uncultured Leptospirales bacterium
TGAAATACAGAAGGGGATTCAGCCATGTGATCGCCTGAATCGTTTCCGGCATCACGTAGACGGGGAACACGAATCCTGAAAAGAGTATGGCCGGTATGAAAAAAAGAAAGAACGACATCATCGCCTGCTGCTGCGTCCTGGATATTGTAGAAATATATATTCCCACGGCCAGGGTAGAAAGAATGTAGATAAGCCCTGCGGCAAGAAGAAACACTGCACTGCCCCTGAACGGCACGTCGAACCAGGCTATTGCGACGATCGTCACCAGTACCATGTCGATGCATCCGATGACAGCGAAGGGTATCGTTTTCCCGAGAATAAACTCGACGGGGCGGATAGGCGATACGATAATCTGCTCCATGGTGCCCGACTCCCGCTCTTTCACGATCGACATTGAGGTCAGCATGACGGTTATCAGGCTCACGATGAAACCGATAATACCCGGTAGAAAGAAATTCCTGCTCAGGAGAGATGGGTTGTAGAAAGTTCGTTCAATCAGCCTCACTCCTGCTCCCGGTGGGGGAGCGCCGCCTCCGGAAGCGCCCCTCTCCTGGATCGACCTTGTCATAAGCGCCATTCGTATCCTGTCGCGATAATACACGGAGAAAAAACCCTGCAGAATTTCCCCGGCATATGCGGAAATCACCGCCGCCCGGTTTGAATCTGTACCGTCCACAATGAGTTGCAGTTCTCCCTGTTTCCCCGACTTCACCATCTTCGACAAGCCGCGTCCCAGGCGCAGGCATGCCTCGGCTTCACCCCGGGCGAGAACCGGCTCGATCTCGTTCTCCGTTTCAATATACTTCTGCAACCTGAAATACCCTGACGCCGTCATTTTTTCAATCACCCCTCGGCTCATGGCACTCCTGTCCTCGTCGCATACCGCAAGCCTAATATCCTTTACATCGGTACTGATCGCGTATCCGAAAACGAGAACCATAAGCAGCGGCGAACCGAACATGATCCCCCTCATGCGGAAGTCCCGAAATGCCTGGGCGAACTCCTTTTTGACAATGCTCATGACAACCGATTTGCGAATTCCTCGTCTCATCATTCCACCATCAATTACCCGGAAGTCTTGGCCTGAACTGTCTAATGGCCAATCCCGTCATCACGGTGCTGAATATCGCCAGAAAGACTATCTGTGCCCATAGTATCATCGCTCCCACACCCTTCAGGGCTATGCCCTTCAGCAGGGTTATCAGGTACTTGGCAGGTATGATATACGTAACCGCCTGGACCGCCACGGGCATGTCCGATATGGGGAATATGAAATCTGAAAGAATGAATGACGGAAGGTACGTCGCCACGATCGCGAACTGCACGGAAAGCACCTGGACCCGCGTCGCTGATGAAATTGCGATACCCATGCTCGACGTTCCTATGAGGAAAAGCAAGGACACCAGCAGCATCTCAATAAATCCACCACGGAAGGGCACGTCGAACAAGAAATATCCTATCGTGATTCCGGCGATTACATCAAGCATGCCGATGACGAGATACGGGGCCATTTTCCCGAGGACCACCTCGTGGGCCCGCACGGGCGTGGTAACAAGAGTTTCCATGGTACCGCGTTCCCATTCGCGGGATATCGTCAACGAGGTGATCAGCGCCGATATTATTGCCAGTATCAACACGACAAGGCCGGGAACAATGTAATTTTTACTCTTCAGCTCGGGATTATACCAGACCCTGCTCTTAAGAACAACGGGCTCTACAACTCCGGCGAGCCCGCTTTTTGCGAGGTCATGACGACGAATGGAAGCGTTGAATTCATAGGTCATGGCGCGCGCGTATCCCGTCGCGATCATCGCCGAAGTAGAATCCGATCCGTCGACGAGTAGCTGCACGTCCGCGGGCTTTCCCCGAAAAAGTTGTTTCTGAAATCCAGCGGGAATCACGACAGCCATGATGATTGTACTCCCATCAAGAAGCCCATCGATTTCTTTCCTGCTGTCGATCATTCCCGCCATGGTAAGGTATTCGGTTTGCGACAACGACCCGACATACTCACGGGAAGACCGGCTTTTATCATGGTCAAGGACCCCAAACCGCACACCCCTCACGTCGACGTTCAGGGCATAACCGAAAAGAACCACCAGGAGAGCAGGTGCGATAAGTGCCAGTACAAGGCTCCTGGTATCCCTCCTGATCTGCTTCCACTCCTTGGCGGCGAGAGCCGCCATGCGAGTAATCCCTCCCGCCTTCACCTTCCTTCTCCCTCGATGATATCAATGAAGCTGTCTTCCAGTCGCGGTTGCGCCGCTTCCACGTTGCGGACCACAATCCCTTCTTTTTCAAGGAGGGCCCGCACCTTTTTTTTCGTCGCGCCTGTTCCGCGGACATACACGCGGACCGTATTCCCGGTTCTGATGGCGCGCATGCCCCCGCGCTCCATGAGGGCCCGCTCCGCCCTTCGCGAATCGGACACCACGATCTCGAGCATACCCGTTTTCTTCTCGTTTCGTATCGACTCAGGCGATCCGAGTCGTATGAATCGCCCGCCGTGCATCAGGGCAACTCGGTTGCTTCTCTCCGCTTCATCAAGATACGCCGTGGTGACCACGATGGATACACCGCGAGCAAGGAGCCCGTACAGTATGTCCCAGAATTCCCTGCGGGAAACGGGGTCCACCCCGTTTGTCGGCTCATCCAGTAACAGGACCTTCGGTGTGCGGACAAGACAACATGCCAGCCCCAGTTTCTGTTTCATCCCTCCTGAAAGGGCGCCCGCCAGTCTGTCCCTGAACGGTTCCAGTTTGCTGAAGGCATAAAGCCCCTCTATGCGTTTTCTTATCTCCTTCCGTGAGAGGAGATAGATCCTCCCGAAGAAGTAAATATTCTCTTCGACGGTAAGGTCCTCGTAGAGTCCGAATCTCTGGGGCATGTAGGCGACCATTTCCTTGATTTGAAAGGGACTGGTGCGTACATCTATTCCGTTAATTTCTATCGACCCGCTGTCCGGTTCCAGGATGGCCGCCATCATGCGCAGGAGCGTGCTCTTGCCGGCGCCGTCTGGCCCCACGATGCCGAATATTTCACCGGGACGTATCACGCAATCCACTGAATCGACGGCCCGATTCCCGCCGAAAATCTTGACGAGCCCGGTTACCTTTATCACTTCCCATCCCCCCTGATGATGATCGCGTCCGCGGGCATTCCGGGCTTGAGGAGCAGATCCTGGTTGGGAATCTTGATTTTGACCGCGTACATGAGCTTGACCCTCTCTTCCTTCGTTTGAATCGTTTTCGGCGTGAATTCAGCCCTGTTCGATATGGTGACCACTTTCCCCCCGAATTGCTTTCCGGGGTATGAATCAACGGTTATTATCGCTTTCTGCCCGGGCTTTACCAGTCCCATTTTCTCCTCGCGGACGTAGATCTTTATCCACGCGTCTTCAAGATCTCCCACCGTCATGATTGCCGCGCCGGGGAAGGCCACTTCCCCGGCCTCGAGGTTTCTCGCAAGGACCACGCCGTCAATGGGCGATGCGATCACCGCGTTCTCGATTGCCGCGTTGATCTGTCCGTACCCGGCTTTCGCCACTCGATAGGCGGTCATGGCATTGTCGTAATCCCTCCGGGATATCGCCCCCGTGGCATAGAGCTCTTTCGCGCGGTGCATGTTTCTTTCCGCGTTGTTCAAACCGGCCACCACCGAAAGCCTCTGGGCGTCCAGCTCGTCATAGGCGAGTTTCACGAGCACTTCACCATGGATCACCCGGTCGCCCTCATCTCGGGTAAGCACGAGTATCCTCCCCGCCAGCTTCGAACCGATATCCACCTCTGTCACTTCGATGGTTCCCGATCCTTCTATCCGTGAATCATCAACGACCAGGTCCCGTATCACTTCAAAGTAAAGAATCGAGGAGGCCAGGGCGATCGCGACGATAATGATTGGCACTAATTTCTTTTTATTCATCATTTGTCTCCCTCCAACAACAACCCGACGTCTTCTATTCCCGTCTCTCTCTTCAATTTCGCCAGAGAGAGATGATAATCATTAACCCCCTTAATGAAGCCTGCCCGGGCCTGCGTCAACGCCACCTGGGCTCCGAAGAGATCGGCACTCGTTATAACGCCCGCGCGATAGCTTTCCCTTGCGATCCGCAGCCCCTCCCTGGCGGTCTCGACATTTTCCCGATGCGAATCGATGCTGCGGTGCGCGGTGAGAAGGCTCGAATACGATGACTTGATGGAAATGACAATAAGCCTTCTCACTTTTTCCAGTTCCGCCTCCGCTTCCTTCATCCTTTCACCTGCCTCCCGTTCACGCGCCCGGGCCGAATCGACGGGAAGAAGCGATCCCCACCGGTAGGTCGCCGCGACGCGAACCTGCCAGTTGTCCTGCCATTTCCCGCTCCCCGCTATCCGAGATAGATCCAGATACCCAACGCCTCCAGTCGTGGGAAAGTACGCATCTCCTGAATTCGGGATTACGCGGTTGAATCCATAATACCCGCCGGCCATGAACGTGGGCCAGAGATACTGGGAACTCTGAACGCCCCTGGCGTGTCCCGCGATTTCGCGTTTCAGTGAAATCTGAATTATCTCGGGCCTCTTCCTGAGCGCGGCCCCTCCAATCCTTTTTTCGAACTCATCGATATCTCCTTCCGCCACGGGATATCGCTCCTTTTCCAGGATTTTCCTGTCAGCCCCGTATACGCTCCCCTCGCTGCCGAGGTGGTAGTTGAATGCCTCGCGGGCGATGCGGCAGCGGTTCTCGGCTTCGAGCTGGAGCGGCTCCTGGCTTTTCAACCGTACCTGTGCCTGCAGCAGGGCAAAGCGCGACACGCTCCCCGTCCTATAGAGCACCTGCACATCTTTCAGGTGTTCCCTGAGAAGGGCAAGAGTGTCGTTCCCAAGGTTAACCATCTCCTCGGCGAGTAAAAGATTGAAATAACTCTCGGTTGTCTTTAATTCTATCTCGCTCTGTATACGCCTCACCTCTTCCGTCGCCGCGCGGTAGCCTTTCCTTGACATCTGTAGCGCGTGATAGAACGAGCCGGGATTGATCCCGAATTTCAACTGAACGACCTTTATGTCGTACTGACCATCAGCGAGGCTCAGGAACCCGCTTTCCGCACCCTGCCTCGCGTACGAGGCCTCCGACTCCAGGGCGGGGTAGAGCAGGCCCCAGGCCTGGTTTACCTTTTCCGATTCGGCTTTCTGCCTGTGGCGGGCAATCTCATAATCGGGGTTATTGTTCTTCGCAATGGCCACCGCGTCCTCAAGACTGATCACGAGGGGAGCGCTCCGTTCATTGCCGCTTGCATGGTGAACCAGGATGGCCGACTGCATGACCACGATCAGCGCCACCACAATCGATAATCTTTCCATTCTCCCTCCTTACCTCACAAGGATTCCCTTTCTCAATACATCCAGGAGGTTCTCCCTGAAATCCCGCTTAAAATCATCATGAAAGAATGCTTTCCCGAAATCGGTATCAGAGAGGGTTATCCTGATCAGATTTGAAAAAACAACAGAACCGATCGTCTGCAAAAAAGTGTAGTAGGGGACCACGGATCGAAAAATCCCCCTTTTAACACCCTCGGAAAAAATGCCTTCCACTTGTCCCATAAGTGGAATGATAATGTTTGGAAGCATGATCTTCTTGAAGTATTTCCCACCGCTTGAAAGCTCCCGGAGCATGATGCGCACAAAATCCTGATCAACCTCGTATACAAAATCGATGAACGCGCTCACCATGGCGTCCAGACGGACGTCCGGCCCGCCACCATCCGCTCCTGATGCCGCGATATGAGCGTGGAGCCTTGTATACATCTCCGACAGGACCGCCTCATAAAGCTTTTCCTTGCTTTTAAAGTGATAGTAAATCATCGCCTTATTCGCCTTGGCCTTTTTCGCGATCCGGTCGACACGGGCACCTTCGAAGCCATGGGATGCGAATTCTTTCATTGCTGCATTCTTAATTGTGTCTTCACTCGAACCCATAGAATATAACCCACCATTTAGTTAAACTAACTATTTAGTTAAATATACATGCATCCGCTCGTAATGGCCATAACTTTTTTTATTTTTTTTGGATTTTTTTATAGATACTGCATGCAGATACTATTCAAGTCCTGATACATTTATTTCTTGAAAAATGAACGGATTATCCTTCCTGTCACAGAAGGAGAATGGCTGGATATGATTTATAAAATTACGGGACTCGTTGATGAACTCAAGCCAACGGAAGTAATCCTTGATGTTGCAGGGGTAGGCTATGGCCTCAGCATTCCCCTCTCAACGTATGAAAGGATTGTACAGGGGGGCATTGTCACGCTCTTTGTTCACACCTACCACCGGGAGGATGTATTTCGTCTTTTCGGCTTTATAACCCCCGAGGAGCGGGATATTTTCGTTATACTTCTCAATATCAGCGGCATCGGCCCTTCCATGGCGCTATCAATCCTTTCCGGGATTTCAATCGGAGGACTCGTGGAGGCCGTTCGGGGAGAAAATCCAGCAATATTGACAAAAATTCCGGGAATCGGTGCCGCAAAGGCGGAAAAACTTGTCTTCGAATTAAAACGAAAATTGAAAAAACTCGATGCCTGCGCCGGCGTGCCTTACCAGGGTAATCCGCACCAGCGGGATGCCGTGGAAGCCCTCGTCACCCTCGGCTTCGACGAATCCAGGTCCTCCCGCGTTGTTGATGAACTTCTCAGGGAGGACTCCGCGTTGAATCTCGAGACGGTTATCAAGGAAGCGCTTAAAGTTCTTTCGGCATGAGACGTCACCGCTCCATGCCATTCATTCACCTGCCCCGCCCCGGCACACTGCCCGGGCCCACCGTGCCGCCAAGTGGCCATTTCCCTTCCTGAGAAGCGCGACAACCCCCCTGGTTGCATCACCCCCGACGAACAACCCGTATCCAAGCGCACGATTTGTCCCGTCGATTATGGTCGAGGTCTTCCCCCACATGCCTGGCGGTGGATCACCCCCCCTTTCTTCAATCCGTGCAATGCCGGTATGGGCCGCGAAATCCCCATAAGGCCTGAGAGTCCCTGATGCGGTTCCGCTATTAAAGGTGTCGCCAAGGGCCTGCTTAAGAATAGCAATCTCACCTGGAGACACACCCGCTAAACAGCGTACCCCCCGGACAGATACCCCTCCCGAGCCGATGAATCGGATAATCTTCACATAATCATCAACCGCAAAATCGATCCTGAAATCGAGCCCTGCCAGCATTCGCGACCACTCCTTCCTTCCACTCGTTTCGGGCAATTTCGCATCGATTTCCAGGCTTTCGCAGAAATGCATGAAAAAATCCCTGAATTTCTTTTCAGAGATCCTGTTATAGAGCGAGGCGAAGTAGAGGTTACAGGAATGGGCGAGTGCCTCGGGAAGACGAACCGTGCCGTGACCCTTCTCATACCAGCATCGCTCCGGCATGTCAGGATCCGCACGATTAATCCCCTGGCACCGGTACGCATATGATCCGAAGATATCTTCCCGAGCTTCCGCCAGGTAGAAAGCCACGATCAATTTAAAGATTGATCCGGGAGGCACACGCCTTTGGAGAAATGCCTGTCCCGGTTTGGCGGATATGTATTTTCCCGTGGAAAGTTCGAATACGCAGTACGAAAGGTAGGGTGACTGGGCCTCGGGATCTGACGGTACAAGATGGATGTCGCCGTAGTAGTGTTCAAGGATTTCGTACCGGTTGTACCCACGCCGTGAAAGCTCCAGAGCGCCGTGCTGGCAAAGCCCTGCGCCATGGCCGAGACCCCTTCCCCTGAACAGATAGTGACGTGTGTCACCCTTGCTGAACTCACTCAGATCAAAATTATTACTGCGAATAAAATTCCATCCTTTCACCCTGTTAATCCTGAGCCTGAAGGTCTCCACGGGATAGGATTCCGACCTCGGAGGGTTCCGCAGTGTCACCACCCTCGATGGTGCATCATAATAAATGGTATCACCGAGGTGTTCTCCCGGCGCGTTTCCCATATTGAATATTCTGAGGACCTCTCCTGCTTCGACGGATCTCTCCCAGTAATTGTCCTTCCCCCCGCAGAGTTCAACTCCCTGGCGGTAAAGCCAATCCCTTACGCCGCAGGCACCCCTTATGCCCTGTTTTCCCTTTATCCCGAATACAATCTCTCCAAGGGTAGCGCCACCGCACCGCGAATGAAAGAAAAGATTTTCCCCGAGTCGAGCATGGTCGATACGCCACGAATCCTCGAAGCTGATAACGGGCGACGTCCTTCCCCTGTACACCTGGCAGTGGGTCAGGTCGCACACGTCATGGCCATTATGGCGGGGCCTCCGCTCCATGTAACGGCAGCGGGCCATTATCACATGGGCAAGGGCCATCAACGCCTCATGGTCATCGGCCCCGATGGGTCCGAATTCTGCGCGGGCGGAATCGACGGCGTAGCGTTCGATCGTTTCCTGAACATGGATAAGGGGGGTCCCGTCAACGCCGGTGATACTGAGGGGCAGCGGGTAGCGCCGCGTTTCGTCTTTCAACGGGACCATCACGACGCCGTTCCCATCCGGCGCCCCCTCCACCCTGAGGTTGAAGGGTGCCTCGAATCGATGCCGGCCCACCATGGCAAGCCACCGGCCCCCGTTTCGGGTAAACACGATCACATTGCCGTCGCCAACGGGATTTCCCGCACCGTCAAGACACTCGGATCCCTTCTCCAGTCTCAATTCCAGAGCCGGGGAAACTCCCTCTCGTACAAGCCGGAGCTGCTTCGAGAGGATTCCAATTCTTATCGTTCGCGATTCATCTCCCGATTCGCCCGTCTGAAGCCGGATGGGGATCAGGATAATGCTGATGACGAGCAAGAGGAACCAGCGGGCAGACCTTTCCGAAAACGTGGTGATACGTCCCGGGAAGAGAATGCCCGTTCCGCGGGAGGGGCTCATTCCGCGATCTCACCTGATTTCTTCGTCACCGGTTTCCTCGTCGCGTTCCCCTGATTTGCGGAACATGATAATCGTCTTGAAGCCATATCCGACGATAAATCCGAGAACCAGGGTGAGCCCGATAACCAGAACCAGTGGAAGCGAGAACTGCCATAATAAAAACTGCATTTGAACAGGCGTTATATTCTGCATCGCCAGTATTGTCATTATTACCGCGATGCAAATAACGACAATCGTCCGTGTCTGCGTCATGATCATACCTCCTTTGCCGACACTCGCCATATCCGTCAGGAAAAACATCCTACTTTTTTTTCACCTCGAGAACCGCAGGCATCGACCACCCCTGAATGCTCGGCTCGTACATGCACTCCATGCGCGCGGGCTTTGCCATGAAGAATCCCGGCAATTCCGCCCGCATGATATAGGCGACTTCATACACCTGCCCCTTCCTGAGTCCGGTGAAAAAATACACCATCCTGTCGTCCCATCGTTCAACATGAATATAGGGCTGGTACTCGTCGTACGCATTGATTCTGGTCACCTCAAAACCCGAGGGAAGGTAATCTTCGAGGACCATGTACTCAAAATCATCGGCCGAGGTAAATCCGACTTTCACCATGAGTTCGTCTCCGACATTAATCCTCGCGTCATTCCCGAGATCCCGGGGCACCATGTATTCCTTGTTATGTGCATCGCGCACGCGGGTAATCGCCGAGAAAGACCGTGTGACCTTTATGCCATTCGACAGCGACGCGATACTGCGACCCTGGTATCGCGAGCCAGATCGCATCTCCCCCTCCTTGAAATAGAGCGTCCCCGATATGGTGACATCAAAGCCAAGGTCAGTCCCCGCTTCCCCCTCCGCACGTACCGTGAAAAGAGAACGGGAAGGCGTACCCGACAGGGACACCTTCCTGACAAGGGCATCGCTTGATTGGAGTTCCTCGAGATCATAGGCAATATCAGCGACACGATCACCATCTAGACTGAATTCCACGCGGCCTTTGGTCACGCCCTCTCCGCCCATTTTCTCAAGATAGCCGCAGAGTGCGAGCATAACCGTCGCCGTTTCCTTCGTCGAATTCCAGTATCCCCCCCTGTACCTGTTTCCAAGGGAGCGCACGATCTGGGACGGAACGGTAGAACGATCCCCCGATTCCAGAAGTGCGGACAGGGCGTGCGCCGTCATCTCCGTGTCGCCTCCCTGCCAGCCCCATCGGCAATGGGAATCACTTGCCCAGTACAACCCTTTCCGATCCTTTTTCATTCGCGTTGTAACATCCGCAACAAGGCCCGGAAGTGCGGACTCAATCTCATTCCTGATATCAGCGTTAATCGCGGTATTCGATCGCGCCACCGCGAGCGCCCTCACAAGAAAAATCGTGGCGTAGGTGCTCCGTTCCTTCAGCCGCATCATCTCTTTGAAGGTTGCATGGCTCCATCCTCCCCAGAGGGCGTTTACATACATCAGGTATCCCACGGCATCATGATCCTCAAGGCGGCTGTTTGCGAAATATTTTTTCACCGCGTTAAGCCCCGCGGTCACAACATTCTTATCCACGTTGAATCCCTCGCCACCCGCGAGATGAAGCGAAAAAAGCACATAGCCGGTGACGAAGGCGTTCCCTCTGCCGCCGGCCCACCATCCCCAGGTGCCGTCATCGTTCTGCAGTTGCTGGATCCGAGCCAGCCCCGCAGAAGCCCGCTCCAGGAGTTTCTTCCTTGCTTTCTGATCTATGAAGCGGGAGTATCCTTTCCGGCCCAGCATCCTCTGAAGCGCAAGGTTCGGCATGAATGCATTCAACGTCTGTTCAACGCATCCGTAGGGATACTCGCTCAGGAACTTCGCCGCGCGAAGCATCTGTATTACCGGCGAGGGATTCACCGATATAACCAGTTCCTCCGGCATGAAGGAATAATCATCCGTGTTGCCAAGGGGGGCCACGGCGACCGTCCGGTTCTCTCCCATGTCCCCGGTACCGAATAGCCTGTAGGAAACGCCCCGGCGTTTAACAGGCACACGCACACGCAGTGCGTCGCGCGCTTCCCGGTCTGCCTTTGCCTCGAACTCAAGCGCAACTGACTCCTTTCCCTTTGGCACATCGAATGGATAGTACGTACTGGCCGATCCGAAGGCGGGCAGGCTGATCGCCACTTTATCCTCCGGTTTGAGTGAATCCGCATCCGCCTTGAACAACGTTGACACGCTGCCAAGCCCCCTCTCCGTATTGCTGTTCACGATGCCGATAAGACTCAGCCGGTCGCCCTCGACCATGAAACGGGGGCTCCCGATCCTTGCAATAAGATCCTGCGTTACCAGGAAAGTCCTCCGGACTTCACCGACTCTTCCCTCGAGATCATGTCCCCTGCCGGTGAGACGCCAGGTGGTAAGGTTGTCGGGCAGAGGAATCTCAAGGCGGGCCACTCCGTCATCCCCCGTTCTTATCCTGGCTCTCCAGAAAGCGGTATCCTCAAATTTCTCCCGTACCTCGACCCGGTCATCCTTCGCCGCCCCGGCCAGCACGGTAATGGGATATGAATAACTGGTGAGCACCCAGTTGGATATCCTGGAATAGAAAAATTCCTTCATCGGCGGGGTATGATCACGCCGCACACTGAATATCGCCTCATCAACAGCAGCGAGGGAAATATCGGCCTTTATTGGCCTGCCTCCCTCATCCCTTGCCTTCAGCACCACGCGCGTCGTATCGCCGGGACCGTATTTTTCCCTGTCCGTTTCGATCGAGAGCGACAGGCCGGTGTCGATCACCGGCAGCGAAACCAGGGCGGTCGACGTGTAAAGCGCGCGTTTTCTCTGCATCGTTGCGGTAACGTATAGATTGGGCGCGTACTCTTTTTTCACCTTGAATTCCACGGGCAGGATATTCCCCGTCATCTTCAGCACCCTGGTCTCGTACACATCGCGTCCTTCGAGGGTGATGCAGACATAGGCGTCTGTGTACCTGCTCTTGACAAGACAGGTAACATGACCGGGTCCCGACAGTTCCTCGGTGCTGACAGACACCTCGAGGTTTTTAAACCGCGAAGCCACTGACTGCCCGGATGCACCGTATATCCATATCACGCGGGATCCCCTGATCACATTTTCCTTCCTGTCGACTCCGGTGACTACGAGGTCGAATTCCCCGTAGGAGGTAAACTCCCGCGGAAGGTCCACAACGGCGCTTCCATCCTGTTTGGTACTGATCTGCCGTGAATACACGGGCCTGCTGTCATGCACATAGACCCTCTGCCACGGTTTCCAGACATACCTGAATGCCTCCACTTTCAATTTTGCCGCATAGGGCTTTCCCGTGTGGGTGAGGGTTCGCACCGTCACTTTCTTTTCTTCACCGCCCGCGAAGAAATTTTTAGATGGCTCAATCTTAATATAAAATTCACCGCGGCCCACTCTTACTCTCGTCCGTGAGGTGATACTCACGTTCGATCGATCAACCACCGTGGCCTCGCATGTTATCTCGCGGTCAAACGGGTAGTCTCCGGCGTGGAGCCGGAGTACGGTAATACCGTCCCTGTCCGCGTATTTTTCCCCTTCCATTACAATCCTGTTATAGGATCCGCTTCCCGCGTAATCCTCCTCCCACCAGTAGGTGGTATCGGAATCCCTGAGACGGGTCTCGTAAAAACGGTACCTGACAAGCGCACCGCCGAGAGGGGCACCGAAGAAGTACTTTGATTCCACCTTGAATTCCGCGATATCTCCGTTGATGAAGTACTCACGCGAGGGCGTGATATCAATCTTGAA
>CAZKPR010000112.1:0-12557 GCA_964554685.1 uncultured Leptospirales bacterium
ACGCCGATGATCTCGCCGTTCACCGTCAGGGGGACGGCGATGATGGTGCGGGTGACGGTCCGCGCCATGATGGCCGCGCGGTTCGAAAACCGGGGGTCGCTCTGGGCGTCGTTGATGATGATCGGGATACCGCTCTGCCAGACCGTCCCGGCTATTCCCTCCCCCATCCTGAGGCTCGCGTCCTTGAGCACTTCACCCTCCTTGTCCTCGCTCAGGACCGCGAAGCTGAGGCGCCGCAATTCCCGGTCGACCAGGAGGATGCTGCTCGACTCGCACATGAGAAGGGCCTTCGTGCGGTTAAGTATCCGCTTCAGCACCTCCTCTTTCTCAAGGGAATTGGCGATGTAGGTGTTGATTTCGATCAGGGTGCGAAGCTTCCGGTTCCGTTCCTCGAGCGCGGAGAACCTCAGGGCCTCCTCGCGCCGTCGTTTCCCTTTCCAGAACCCTGCCATCGTTGTGTATCCATCGCCGCACCGGAACCGGTCACGCCCCGACGCCGCCGCCTCCCCCCCACAGTATCAGCTCAAGATACGATCGTCTCTCGAAGGATTCAAGACCGAGCCGTTCAGCCCTGCGGAAAATGTCAACCTCGGCGGATTGTCCGTTCGCCCCCTTCTTTTCAAGCTCCACGAAGTCCCCCAGATCCTCAACCCGGTCAAGGCTTATCTCGATTCCCTCGAGAAGGAACCGATCACGATCCTTGACCACCGTCCCGACCCTCGTAAACCCGAGTGTCTCCAGCATGAGGAGCACCGCCTCAAAATCACCGACGGCGACCTCGATCTCACGCCTGGTCTTCGCGGCCAGCCCGAGTTTCGGTCCCTTGTAGGTCATGATGACCGAATCCCCGGCACGGCGCAGGCGAAGGGCCTCATCGGTGGCCCCGAAGTCTTTGCAGGGATGATTGAGATAGAGGTCCCGCTCACGTGTCGAACCGAGGGATCGGGCCCCCAACCCGGCGAGCCTCTCCGCCACGGCCGGGAGATCATCGCAATAGGCCTTCACCTCGATCTCCAGGGGCGCCATCACCTGCTCCGCGTGCGGGGCGCCCCGATGGAAAGGCCGTCCGCCCCGAGAGTGGTCCGTCGCCTGCCGTTTACCTTTATAAGGACGGCATCAACATCGGGGAACTCGGTAAGGGTATAGATGATCTGGTCCACCCTGTTGATGAGGATGCTGCCGGCGGCACCCTCTTCGATGGCGCCGTTAAAATCAACCTCGGCGACACGGTTGCTCACCTTCACGCTCCTCACCCGCAGATCGGGCGGAACCGCGTTCAGGAGACCCCGTCCCTTTTCAGCGGTCGTTGGCCCCCTGACCAGTTCCCGCAGGGCCTGTTCCAGCCGTTTTTCCCGGGCCACCTTTCTCGTTACGGGCACCAGACGCAGGCCGTCGTCACGCTCATCATGACGCACGAAATAGACTTTCGCCGCCTCGACGACAGTGGCGGGCGATGGGACCGATTCACGGGAAACCTGCTTCGATTCAGGTGCTTCCCTTTTCGGGGGCTCCTTTTGCTCCGGTTCTTCGGCCCGCGGGGCGATGACGCGTGTCTCTTTCCCCCGGGGAGACGCCCCGGGATCCCCGCCTTTCCCGAGATAGAGGTTATTGATCATGAAGGCAATAACGGCGAGTAGCGCCATGATCGCCAGTACCGCCAGGGGAGCGCCGCTGCGCCCTGCAGGTGCGGCGGCAGGCGTGGCGGGTTTGGCAGCAGCCCGGGATCGCGCAGTCCCCTTTGACGCGGTTTTTTTCTTCGCTGTTGTTTTTTTCGTCGATGCCGTCTTCTTTGTGGCCATCATTATGCTCCCGATGGCGCATGCGCCCTGGATGGTCCGGCAATCCCACGGAACCGTGAGGACGCGGCCCTGAAACGCGCCATCGAAAAAATTGAACCGGACTTCATGGCGGGGAATCCTGGAAAATAATTTCTTGAAATATTCCCGCTCTTTCGATACATTTCACACTATCCCGGTCATGCATTCTTCCATCGATGCCGCTGCATCGATGGGGGTGGGTAGCACTTCCCGTTCATAGTGCTCTCCACGCACGCTACCATGACATGCAGGAAAGGCGGATTATTTCAAGATAATTTTTCCCGCGCGCGTGACGTGACCATGGGAAGGATTGCAGGCGGCCTGCCGGGACCGGCGCCATGGTAAATATGACCAATCAGATACAAATCATCGGTAACCGCGAACTATCAACCCGGCGCGCGCACGCCCTTCAGGGCGTCCTCGCCCTATTGCTTTACTGTATCATTGCCGCGACCGTGCCGTCATGCAGACGCGGCGGAGGAGAGACATCGATGGAACAGCTTCGCGAACGCATGGTGAAAACCCAGATAGAAGACCGCGGCGTCAGGGACGAGGACGTGCTCAGGGCCATGCGGGAGGTAGCACGCCATAAATTCGTGCCGGGTCATCATCACGCAAGCGCCTACGAGGATCATCCCCTGCCCATAGGCCACGGTCAGACCATTTCCCAGCCCTATATCGTGGCCCTCATGACCGAGCTCTGTGATCTCCAGGGTGACGAGAAAGTCCTTGAAATCGGAACGGGTTCCGGTTACCAGGCCGCGATCCTTTCCCTTCTCGCGAAATCGGTGTTCAGCATAGAGATTGTCGAGCCCCTGGGAAAAAGCGCCCGGTTGAAGCTGAAAGAACTTGGCTATGACAACGTCCAGGTGCGCATCGGCGATGGATACGGGGGCTGGCCCGATGAGGCGCCCTTCGACGTGATAATTCTCACCGCCGCGCCGCCTTCGATCCCCCAGAGTCTCATCGACCAGCTCGCTGAGGGCGGCATACTGGTCGCCCCCGTGGGGGATTACGCCCAGGAACTGGTGACCCTCACCAAGCGAAACGGCAATGTCACGAGGAAAACCGTTACCTACGTCCGTTTCGTTCCGATGATCCACGGACCGGGGGAGCGTTAAAAGTATTGACAAAAGCCCCTCTGATTTCCAATCATTGATACCGTCGCCATACGTGTTCCCTGCGGGGATTACGTCATTGTGGGCGAATCGGCACCGCGTCATCGCGCGCCGGAAACATGGCCGTGAAACGGCCACTTTCATATCAAACGATCATGCCGAAAGAAAACGTACAGGATAAAAGATTCCCCTTCCTTCACTCGCACATCGCGCGCGAGCCGCATATCTTTGAGGTCCTCAACGAAATCATGGCATTCCAGACCAATTATCTCACAACGGGGCTGGGCCGCCTCGCGACAATGGAAGATCTGAAGACGTCGCGCAACATAAAAATTCCCTTCACCATCGCCCGAAACAAGATAATCGTTAATCACATGGGAATCCTCACGAAAACCTATCCCGGCGAGGTCAGAAGCATTGTCACGTTCTCGTTTGCCGTCGAACCGGAATCCAAGAAGCTCTCTATCGCTGAAAACAGGGAATTCGCGATACTGCTCAGCCACGATGAATTCAACCGCATACAGAACGATCGCAACCGGGTATCGGCCCGTAATTTTCTCGAGCTCATATCCCAGTTCAGGCTTTTCAATCTCACCAAGCTTTTAAAAAAAACCAGTGACCGCGCACTCCTCACGCAGGCCATCAAGGGCGAACTCAATACCGGCGTATTCACCTACAAGCACTATTCAATCGACCGGCAGGGCGTCGAGACAGCCGAGGATTTCTGCTTTCACAGGGACAACTACGAATCGGTAAAGGACGCCCTCACCATGGAGCGCCTCAACAAGGTAATCGCGCACCATTCGGCCCCCATCCTCAGGCGCCTGAAAAATTTCGGGATTCTCAATGCCGAATTCAGCGACTACCGCGACACGAAACTTGACTACATACTGAGTGTTCTTCTCCAGGATGTATTCCCCTCTCTTTCCAACGCGGAGCAGACCGAGGTTAAGAATTTCAACTCCCTGCGTTCCTGTCTTCTCAAGGTGGAAACGCTTATCGATCCAATCGTCACCGCCGGTGCCGATATCGCCGCGCACGTGAGGGAAAGCCGATTCTGTTCGGTCTCGGCGATTACATCGCTTTTCAACGGGCTCAGCGAACAGTCCGTCATCGAATGGGCCGGCGTGCAGGGACCCCAGCATAGGATCGCCCTCTTCAGGGACGAGGACGGGGTGCATTACCTCATCGATTGCACCCGGCTTCTTGAGCGCATGGAGGAACTTCACGCCCTTGTCGTTTCGGGTCCCGATGCCCTCGCCGGCGCGACCCAAACGGAAAAGGAAAGGATCCTGGACGAGACCGGCATACTCTTCAACGCGGGAAGGATTCTTATCGGCTCCGAAGAACGCGCCAGGGCCGTCATCGGAAACGTTGAATCGATCAACCGCATGCGACGAATGGTCGAGGAGTATGACAACTACCAGAACAGCCTTGTCCTCGGGGCGGCGGTGGAGCGCGATGAGCGCTCGGTGAAGAAAAGCAAAACGATACTGGAATCTATTACCGAGTTCTTCAGGTCGATTTTCTCGTCGAGGAAGGAAGATTCACACCCGGGAACCACCCGGCAGCAGGGTCATGACCATGAGGCCTATCGTCCCATGGCGACCGGAGAGGCAAAAAACATCCTGCATAAAATCAGAAACAGCGGCCAGAAAATAATCCCCCTTTCGTACCACATTGACCTCCTTCCCGCCAACGAGGACCAGATAGAGACGATAATACAGGATGTCAGGAAGCTCAACCTGAAAATCGTGATCCCGATTTACAATGCGCGGAAAGTGCTCTACCCCAACCGGAGCCAGCTTTACCTGATCCCGGACATCGAATACCTTATGGTCGATACTGATCTGATCCAGTCCCCGGAACTCATCCGCGAATTCATAGATTCCCTTGCGGGTGAAAAAATCAAGGATGAGAAAATAACCCCACAGGCGCTGCTCAGCATTGAAAAATATCTGATGACCCTCTATACACAGAAAAAAGCCCAGATGATGAAAAAAGTGAAATCGAGAAAGTAAGTGCCCATACAAAAAGAGCGCCCCTTGCGGCGCGCTCTTTTTGTAACAGCATGCATACGGGCTTTTTTTCAGCCGGCCCTCACTCAGATGAGGCCCCGGCGGGACAGGCTGCAGAACAGTTCCCGGCGGCAGGACACGAGGAGCCCTCCGAAGAGGAACCCGCACCTTCTTTTTTCCCGGGGTTCTTGTAATCATTCACGTAAAATCCGGATCCCTTGAATATGATCCCGGTGGAGCTGAAGAGCTTCCGTACCCTGCCGTTGCACTTCGTGCACGTGCGAACCGGCTCGTCGTTCATCGACTGGAAAAGCTCGAACCTGTTTTTGCACTCGAGGCATTCGTATTCATATGTGGGCATACCCTTTACTCCCTATCCCTGATACGATTAAGGGGCAACAGCCCTTGCGTGGCATTAATTGATATGGCTCCGCGATGTCAATATTTTTTATGAAGAGCCCCGTCTTTTTGAAAAAATCCTTGAATATTCGAAAATACCATCTAGGTTCGATACCGACGGCCAATTGCCGTCAGTCGCCACTGAGAGCCGGTTTTGTGTCATGGCAAAAAAACGGATCACGATTCCCGTATTCATCCCTCATTCAGGGTGCCCGCATCGTTGCGTTTTCTGCAACCAGTGGGACGCCACGGGACTGTCGACCCCACCCTCTCCCGACCATGTCGACGCCCTGGTCTCGGAGTACACGGCGCATATCGGAACCTCCGTGGACCGGGTTGAACTCGCATTTTTCGGCGGCAGTTTCACCGCCATGGATCGCCGCATCCAGGAAGCCTACCTCGCGAGGGCCCGGAGGCACCTCGAAGGTAACGTCATCCAGGGCATCCGCCTCTCGACGCGACCGGATTGCATCACCGATGAAATCCTCCGGTTTCTCCGGGACCGGGGTGTATCGACGATCGAGCTGGGAGTCCAGAGCTTCGACGACGCCGTCCTTGAGTCCTCGGGACGCGGCCATGACACCAGGGCTAGTTACGATGCAGTGGAGGCTATCCAGCGGCACGGCATCGATCCCGTGATACAGCTGATGCCGGGACTCCCGGGGGAAACCAGGCCTTCCGCCCTTCGTTCGGCACACGTGGCGGCCGGCCTTCTCCCCGCCGGGGTACGGGTATATCCCACTGTCGTTATCCGCGGCACTGTCCTTGAAGAGCGGTATCGAAAGGGAGAATATAATCCACTCGACCTGGAGGAGGCGATAGCGATCTGCAGGGATATCTATGGCATCTTCGTTTCCCGCCGCATCCCGGTTATCAGGATGGGCATACACCCCCTCGCGCCGGAAAGGGCGCACGCGGTCATCGCCGGCCCCTACCACCCCTCTTTCGGGCACCTCGTCAAGGCGCGCTTCAGGAGGGACGAGATGATGGTACTGGCACGGGAGCATCTATCACGCAACGACAATGTCCGCACGATCAGGTTTCTCATACCCTCCCGTAACACCGGGGAATATATTGGCTACCGAAGCGAAAATCTTCGCCATATACAACGTTTTTTTAATCTCAGCGGGATAGATTTTACGGTTGTCGAGGCACCCGGCGTGCTCATCGCCCGGGATGCCTGAATTCTCGGCGTCCTGAGCGCCATGGAGAAAACAATGCGACATCACACGCTACGAGCCCTCATCCGGATTATCTGCCTCCTCTCAGCGTTCACTCCCGTGGGAGGCATGATCACCGCCGCCCCACCCGGCGCGGGTGTCGGGCCCTCGCCCCCCTCCGGCAGGATTGCCGCCGTACCCGGCCGGCGGGTTCTCGCCGATTTTCGCACCGTCTATCGCCTGCCGGAGGGAACGACGGAACGAAGGGTAACGTACGCCGGAGGTGTGCGCAACGGCAGCGTAATGAAAGGCGGCATAGAGGTCCCCTCACAGGTGCATCGCGTAACGGTCGATACCATCATCAACGAATGCGGCCTTCCCCTCCGTGATATATGGGACGCCCATTATTACCGCCTTGAAACAGAATGGATATTCGACCGCATTGAAAAGACGGGATCCAAGGAAGTCGGAACGCCGAAAAAAAAATTACCCGCGCTTGACGACAAAACGGCACTCTCCCTTGTCCGCCAGGGCCTCGGTGAACGCCGCCCCGGGTGGGTGGTCAAGGACGTAGTCCTGCTAAAAAAAATCGCATCCAGGGAGCGATGTACTCCCCGGGCCCTGGTCACCTCACGGGCCCTTGTTTCCCGTACTGACGATCTCACCAATACCGTGTCCACCTATGAATGTCTCATGCGCTCGACCCTGGAGAATTCGGGCGGGGAATGGCGCTACGCGGGCGATGCGTGCGTGTTCAGGGGAAAGGACCGGGTTGATTGCTTTATCCCAACGATGTGCCGGAACCTCTCGGCCGCCAGTTCACTGCCTGAAGTCAATGACGTGGAGGCCCTTCAACTGCTGAAAAACTCCCTGGAAGAGGAATACGGACTCAGGAAGGGGAACGTCGACATCGAGGCACTGGAGATCCTCTCGAGGGGAGAGCCCGAGGCATACCGCACGCAGATACCCCTGACAGGGCGGGTCCTGTTCTCAATCGATGAACCCGGGGAAGCCGTTTCCGGCGGGAAACCCGGACTCGTGAAAAGTCGTGTCGTCTATGAATGCGTTGTCCGGGCCTTTCTCGTCTATTCAAGGGAGCGCGCACGATGGGGTGTCTCCCTCGATTCATGTTGCTCCGACGAAAAGATCAGTTGCGGATACTCCTGTTCCGAGCCCGGCAAGGGTTGCACCAGGATCGGTAAAAAATGACCATGTCACCGGACCATTCACGCGCCGCGACTTCATCCCCGGGCAACTGCCGGAGAGGGACCGACACCCTGACGCGCTACCTCTGCGAAAGCCTGGCCCTGAGGGCCTACACCGCCACCACACTCGAAACCGCGCGGGTAATCACCTCCCTCCACGGCACCACGCCAAACGCAACGGTCGCGATGGGGAGGACGATCACCGCAACGGCCCTCCTGAGCGCCACCCTGAAGCCTCTTTCGGACCAGAGCCTGGTCCTCCGGATAGAGGGAAGCGGTCCCATCAAAGAACTGCATGCCCAGGCCGATGCCCGAGGGAATATCCGGGCCTATGCCGGGAATCCCCGGCCCGATGACACAGGGGATCTGGACACGATCAGCTTTTCGAAAAGCATCGGCGCGGGCCTCCTTACGGTACGAAGGGAAACCGGCCGGGGAGAGCCGTACTCCGGTGTCGTTCACCTCGAGGCGGGCGACGTCGCCGCGGATGTCGCACGGTACCTGACGATATCCGAGCAGGTCCCCTCGGCCCTCATTATCGGTCTCACCCTGGGAAACGACGGCGGCATCGCTTCCTCCGGGGGCGTCCTCATCCAGACCCTTCCGGATACCCCTGAAACGTCGGTGGCAAGAGTTGAGAATGCCATCACCACGATGGAACGGCCCCTTGGCGAACAACTGAGAGACGGTGAACCCATCGAAGCGTTCCTCGCGGCCCTTTTCGGCGGCGAACCCCTTACCATCCTTGGATCCCAGCCCCTGAAGGCCGCATGCCGATGCAGCCGGAAACTGGTATTCGACATTCTGGCCCACGTCAACATAGACGAACTGAAAGAGATGCGGGTAAGTGATAACGGGGCGGAGATAACCTGCGCCTTTTGCGCGCACCGGTACCGGTTCAGCGGCGAAGAGCTCGAAGTGTTGATTGATAAAAAAAAAGGTGCGGGAAGGGAAAGGGGAAACGCCAAGGGACCGGAAATCCATTAATCCTTCCATTTTTCCTTGACGCATTCCGGCATCTGCTGTCATGGTATCTTTCGAAAGGTCCTTCGCGGAGGCACCATCGTCCACCGCGGCGATGCACCGCACTTTTCCGTCACACCGGAGGCCTCGCTGTAGAACTGCGGCCGTCGGTGAAATCACATCAATGAAAAATATCGAGACAGAAGTCATCGTCGTCGGCGGGGGCATTACGGGAGCCGGCATTATACGCGATCTCTCCCTGAGGGGCATAGCCGCCGTGCTCGTCGAAAAGGACGATATCGCCTATGGCGCCACGGGGCGTAATCACGGTCTCCTCCATTCAGGGGCGCGCTACGCCGTGAACGACCTTGAATCCGCAAGGGAATGCATCTCCGAGAATCGGATATTGAAACGCATCGCCCGGCACTGCATCGAGGACACAGGGGGACTTTTCGTTACCCTACCCGACGACGACCCGATTTACCACCACGACCACCACGCGGGATTCAGGAACTCCGGCATTAAAACCTAATACAACAGCAACAACGAGGCGATACGTATCAAACCAAAAAACAACGACAAGATACTGTCCGCGATATACGTACCCGACGGCATCATTGACCCGTTTCGACTGACATCGTCGAATATTCTCGACGCCGAGGAGCGCGGCGGCAGGGTCTTCAACCATACGAAGGTAACGGGGGTGCTAACCGCGGGGGGACGCGCCCTGGGCGTCCGGTGCCAGACCGCCGGCGGTGATATCTTCGAAATCCACGGTACAATCGTCATCAACGCTTCGGGAGTATGGGGGCAACACATCTGCGAAACCGCTGGCATCGAGCTGAAAATGTTTCCCTCAAAGGGATCGATGCTTATCATCGATTACCGCGTCAACAACATCGTCATTAACCGTTGCCGGCCTCCCGCGGACGGTGACATCATTGTCCCCGGGGACACGGTTTCGATCATCGGCACCACGTCGCGGCAGATAGATTATAACTGCATCGAGTATCTTACCGTGGACGACGACGAGATCGATGTGCTTCTCGGTGACGGCGAGAAACTGATCCCGAACGTGTCCCGGGCACGGGCGCTCAGGGCCTACGCCGGGGTCCGTCCGCTTGTCGCCGTATCGGGCGAAACCAGCGGCCGGGACATCAGCAGGGGCATCGTTCTCATCGACCACGCCGGGCGCGACGGCCTTGATGGCTTCATCACCATAGCCGGCGGCAAGCTCATGACCTACCGCCTCATGGCGGAGATGACCGTCGACATGGCGGCAAAAAAGCTCGGCGTGAAAAAAGGCTGCGCCACCCATCGCACTCCACTGCCCGGTTCCGAGCGAAAGCAGTCACGCGGTAAAACCGTCAGGGCCTTCACGGGCATCCCCAACTCCGTCGTGGGGTCCACGCTGTACCGGCACGGGCACCGCGTTCACGGGTTCCTGAAAAGGGACCGGAGAAATTACCGCCTGATATGCGAATGCGAAATGGTCACCGAAGGCGAGGTGGAGTACGCCCTGAGAAAACTCAATGTCAGGGACCTGGTTGACCTTCGACGGAGAACGCGGATCGGCATGGGCCCATGCCAGGGAGAACTCTGCGCCTATCGTTCCGCCGGCCTGTTCCAGGAGTACGGTTCCGCGACACCTGTTGAATCCGCGAAGCTGCTCAGGGACTTCCTCGAAGAAAGGTGGAAAGGCGTGAAACCGGTCCTCTGGGGCGATTCGCTCAGGGAATCGGAATTCACCTACTGGATATACGAGGGACTTTTCGGGCTCGGCAACCTGAAGGATTAGGGAGAATAACGAACTCAACCATGGCGTACGACTGTCTAATCATCGGCGGCGGCCTTGCGGGCCTCACCTGCGGCATCAAGTGCAGGCGCGAGGGTCTTCGTACGGCCATCATTTCTTCGGGGGCCAATTCCCTTCATTTCTCATCGGGGTCGATCGACCTCTACGGGTACACTCCTGAAAAGAACCCGGTCGCGACCCCTCTGGAGTACATCGAGGGCATCGCTGCGGTCAATCCTGATCACCCTTACTCCAGGATTGGAAGCGCCGTCGTTGCCGAGGCAATCGAGTTCTTCATCTCCGAGGCCGCCGTGGGCGATATCGCCCTTCACCGCAACGGCCGTGAAAACCACTTTCACGTCACCGGAATCGGCACCCTCAAGCCCACGTACCTCTCCCAGGCGAGCGTGTTCAACGAGCGCATCCGCTCCGCGTGGGAGAACAAAACCCCGATCGCGATACTCAACTTCGAGGGATACCGCGACTACTACGCGGAAATTGCGGTGGAGCAGCTCAAGCGCCAGCCCCTTTTCGCCGACACCGAAATCATAACGGGGCGCATAAGGATACCCCGCCCGGCCCGGCCTGAAAGAAATCCCCACGAATTCAGGTCCATTGACCTTGCGCGCATCTTCGAGACGGAAAAATATCTTCCCCGCATCGCCGGTGAAATCAACGCCGTCGCGGGAAAAGCCGGCATTGTCTGCCTCCCGTCCTTTCTCGGCATACGCAACTTCGGGGCGATCCACGCACGGCTCGAGGAGTTGACGGGACGCATCATCTACGAAGTCCCGTCCCTGCCCCCGTCGATCATGGGGATGAGGATCGATGACGCCCTGAAAAGACGATTCGCGGCCCTGGGAGGTGAATTCTCCATCGGCGACACGGTAACCGGCGGCGAGATCATTAACGGTTCGGTTGATCACGTCCACACCAGGAGTTACGGCACCACGCGCCACCATGCGTCCTCCTTTGTGCTTGCCACGGGGAGCTTTTTCAGCAGCGGCCTGAGAAGCGAATTCAACAGAATCGAGGAGCCGGTACTGAATCTATCCGTCAATGCCCCGCAGAAAAGGAACGACTGGTATGCCGCGCGTTTTTTTGAGCCGTCGAGCCATCCCTTCCTCGAATACGGCGTCCATACCGACGAAAACCTGAACGCCATCGACGCGAACGGGAACAGGGTCGACAATCTCTACTGCGCGGGTTCCATTCTCGGCGGCTACAACCCCATCCGGGAGGGCTCCGGCGGGGGAGTCGCCATCGCCACGGGATATCACGCGGCCCTCATGATCACCGGGAAAGGGGCGATGCGGAAAGGATGATACGGCTCGAGAACATCAGCTTCGACCAGTGCATTAAATGCACGGTGTGCACCATCTACTGTCCCGTGGCGCGGGTGACCCACCTCTTCCCCGGCCCGAAACAATCGGGGCCCGACACCGAGCGCCTGCGCATCAAGGACCCGCTCCTGGTCGACGCCTCGCTGAAATACTGCTCGAACTGCAAGCGCTGCGAGACGGTCTGCCCCTCGGGCGTGCAGATCGCCAGCATCATCCAGATGGCAAAATGGAATTACGTAAAACGCGGGTTCTTCAGGCCCCGCGATTTCTTCATGAGCCGAACCGACCTGGTGGGCTCCATCGCAACGAAGTTCAGCTCCATCGCTAATTTTTTCCTGCGCTTTCCGCCGGTCAAGCTCCTCATGGACCTCGTGATGAAAATCCCCTCACAGAGCGTCTTCCCATCCTACGCACCGGGGACCTTCGCCAGAAAATTCAGAAGGATCAGGGGCGACCAGGCGCGCTATGAAAAGCGGGTGACCTATTTCCATGGATGCTTCGTCAACTACAACGACCACGAACTCGGGATGGACCTGGTCAGGGTACTCAACGCGATGAACATAGGGGTCGAGATCACAAGGGAAAAATGCTGCGGCGTTCCTCTCATCGCGAACGGCTACATCGAAAAGGCGAAGGAAAACGCCCTCCATAACATAAGGAACCTTTCCGCCCGCAAAGCCGCCACGGGGGGAAAAATCGTGTCGACATCATCAAGCTGTTCCTATGCACTGAAGCACGA